>NZ_JAXLWP010000042.1:0-51454 GCF_046328425.1 Kouleothrix sp. | reverse complement strand
GCGGCACGGGCGTGTTCGTCGGCGTATCCGTCGGTGTCACTGGCGTGTTCGTCGGCGTATCCGTCGGTGTCACTGGCGTGTTCGTCGGCGTATCCGTCGGTGTCACTGGCGTGTTCGTCGGCGTGTTCGTCGGCGGCACGGGTGTGTTCGTCGGCGTGTCGGTCGGCGTCGGTGATATAGGAGTTGGCGACTCCGGCGTCGGAGTTGGACGGTGCAAGGGTTCCGTCAGGATTTCGATTGCATCGACTTGCGCCGCCTCGGTGCTATCCGGCGGGCTCACTATCCGAATATAAGCGTAATCGCCGGGAGGCACAAGCTGATCGATGTCGATCAGGATGCCGGTTCGAATTGGCTTGCCATACAAAGCGGATACCGGGATTTTTTCGTTATCAGACGCACCGTCTTTGTCAGTGGCATAGCTGGCAATGTTCGAGTTGTTCGCGCTATTCTTATCGCTACTCCATGTAAATGCCGTTTTCCAATCCTGGCCGTCGGCTGAAACTTGTAGTTCGATCCAGTCTAGATCTATGTGATCGGGCTTGGGGGCGTAGCTTTCATACAGCACAAGATCATAAGCAGGCGTTCCATCGCCATGAAAGGGTTGAGAAAGAGCTATCTCTTCACAACCTTGCTTTGGAATCGATATAATCTTTTGATCTGCCGGCCCGATATTCAGCCGCTGATCGGCTTTAACACATGTAATACCGAGGGCCTGCGCTGCTGGCACATTTAGCCAAAAGCCGATTGCTGTGCGAATCAAAATAAACAAGAGTGCCAGGATCCAACCTATTTTGCGAAGGCGCGTTTGCCGTTCTTTCTGTTCTGCGTCGTTAATGTGCATGGACGTTTTTCATTATGAATGTAGCCAAAAGGAAACAAGAGCCAACACTCTTGCTAGGGTATGCATTGCACATGACGCAACCATAGAAGGTCGCGCCTTACCCAAGATCGCCTGAGATTTCCGGTTTCTTTTAGAGGTTGAGCTTACTATATCATAAGGAAATCGTGATCGCAATAGTCGTTTTTGATAAATTTTCTCGCGAGAACATTCATTTCTTGAATTTTTAAATATCGCCCAACGATCGAGTCACTGAATCACGGCTCCCTCGAGCAGGTCGCCGCGCTAGGAGAATTTCGTACTCTCACCATGATATTAGAGGCAAAACCGCGTTTTTTATTCACTCGCCAACTGGGCGCTTGAAAGCACATGCAGAGGCCGCCTGTAACTACCCCGGATCAAGAGCCCGTATAATAGGCTGAATATCTCTGGGTTCAACAGCATAGCGAAGGAGCGCGCGCGCATGAGCAAGCACCAGTATCCCGACGGTATTGAAGTTCTGGGCCGGGTCGACGATGATTTCGCCACGGTGCTTACACCCGAGGCGCTGGCGTTTGTCGCCAAGCTCAATCGCGCGTTCTCGGCTCGCCGCGCCGAGCTGCTGGCCAAGCGCGACGCGCGCCAGGCCGCGATCGACGCCGGCACGCTGCCGGATTTCCTGCCCGAGACGGCCCACATCCGCGCGGCCGAGTGGAATGTCGCGCCCATCCCGGCCGACCTGCGCGACCGCCGCGTCGAGATCACCGGTCCGGTCGATCGCAAGATGGTGATCAACGCGCTCAACTCCGGCGCCAAGGTGTTCATGGCCGATTTCGAGGACGCTAACTCGCCTACCTGGGACAACAACATCCAGGGCCATATCAACCTGCGCGACGCGATCAACCGCCGGATCGACTACACCAGCCCCGAGGGCAAAGCCTACGCCCTGAACGAGCAGGTCGCCACGCTGCTGGTGCGCCCGCGCGGCTGGCACCTCAACGAGAAGCACCTGCTGATCGACGGCCAGCCCGCCTCGGGCAGCCTGTTCGATTTCGGCCTGTACTTCTTCCACAACGCCAAGGCGCTGCTGGCCAACGGCACTGGCCCGTACTTTTACCTGCCGAAGCTCGAAAGCCACCTTGAGGCCCGGCTCTGGAACGACGTGTTTGTGATGGCCCAGGACGATCTGGGCGTGCCGCAGGGCTCGATCCGCGCCACCGTGCTGATCGAGACGATCCTCGCCGCCTTCGAGATGGACGAGATCCTCTACGAGCTGCGCGACCACTCGGCTGGCCTCAACTGCGGCCGCTGGGATTATATCTTCAGCTGCATCAAGAAGTTCCGCAACCACGAGCACGTGTTCCCCGACCGCGCGCTGGTGACGATGACCACGCACTTCATGCGCTCGTACTCGCTGCTGGCGATCAAAACCTGCCATCGCCGCGGCATCCACGCCGTGGGCGGTATGTCGGCCTTTATCCCGGTGAAGAACGACGTCGAGGCCAACGAGCGCGCCTTCGCGCAGGTGCGCGCCGACAAAGAGCGCGAGGCCAACGACGGCCACGACGGCACCTGGGTCGCGCATCCCGGCTTGGTGCCGGTGGCGCTCGCGGTGTTCGACGCGGTGATGCCGCAGCCCAACCAGATCGACCGCAGGCGCGACGACGTGCAGGTGAGCGCCGCCGACCTGCTGAAGTTCGCCGATGGCCCGATCAGCGAGGCTGGCCTGCGCACGAATGTGAGCGTGGGGGTGCAGTATATCGAGGCGTGGCTCGGCGGCCAGGGCGCGGTGCCGATCAACAACCTGATGGAAGACGCCGCCACCGCCGAGATTTCGCGCGCGCAGGTGTGGCAGTGGGTGCGCCGCCCCAAGGGCGTGCTGAGCGACGGCCGCAAGATCGACCTGGATCTGTTCCGCCAGGTGCTGGCCGAGGAGCTTGCCAAGCTCCGCGAGCGCTACGGCGCGGCCCAGTACGACGCGCGCAACTTTGCCAAGGCCGGCGCGCTGTTCGACCGGCTGATCGCCGACGATTCGTTTGTCGAGTTCCTCACCCTGCCAGGCTACGAGTATATCGACTAGGCCGCGGGGCGGCTGTTCGTCGCCTGCCCCCCGCTTCGGCTTCATTAGTAATTATCCAACGGGAGGTTTGGAGGGTCTGTGAGCCTCCAGGTAACGATCCATTTCGCGCCTGGCAGAGCCGCCGCTCTGCCACAGCGCGAAACAAGCATCTGCGGGCGGCTTTGCCGCCCCCGCCAAGATAGCATTCTTGAGGGCCTGCGAACCCAAACCCCCACCATTGTTATTTCCAATCAAGCAGGCAGCCGATCAACAGCGTGCGCGTGGTCACCTCTGCGCCGCGCTGGGTATAGCCGCTGGAGCCGATAAAGCAGTCGCCTGGGCGCCCGTTGTCGTCCACCACCGCGATCGGCGCGAGGCTATTGGCGATCGAGCGGCGCAGCAGCGCCGGGGCGGCCGCGCCCGGCCACAGCCGGATGCGCCGCACCTGCACCCACGTGTCGCGCGGGTCGATCGTGCGCCACAGCAAGATCACGCCGGGGCTGTAGGGCGCCTGGCTGCTGATCGTGACAATCTGCTGGCGCCCGCCGGCCGGCGATAGCGCCAGCGCGCAGGCGCCTACGAGCAGCACCAGCAGCGCGACGCCGCAGCCGGCCGCAAGCCTACGCGCCTGCGAATGCATCTGCCACCTCGTACCAAATTCGCTTGATGACTGACACTTTGGTGGGGGTTTGGGGGCGGCGAAGCCGCCCCCAGAGCTTTTATTGTGTTGCACTATGTGCCGAAGCCACATAGTGCAACACAATCTAGAAGTGATCAAGCGAACAGCGTATCACATTCCACACGCCCAAAGCTCGAAACCCTGCTAGCGCCGGCCCGGCCGCAAAACCTGCGCCAAGCGCCCGGCGGAGTCTGCCTGACGCGCCCGCGTATCTCTTCTCTCATAACCATCGTTTTACCATTATACGACCGGAAAGGGCTTTCCGAATCAAGGAGTGGCACAATGCCGTTTACGATCGAACGCTGGCGCCACGAGTTGCGCAATATCATCGATGATATCGCGCGTGATCCATCCGACGCGCTGGCGCGATCGGGCACGCCAACGCTGTACCCAATGCTGCTGGGCTGCACGATGCTGCCGATTGTCGCAGCCTACGACGAGGCGCCGAACGGAGTAATGAGCGCGCTCGTGAGCTTGGCCGGCGGCTTTGGCGTGAACCTGATCGCCAACCTCATTCAGGGCAAGTATATGCCTACAGGCACGCTGCTGATCACCACCTACGAAGCCCAGAGCCTCGAGCTTGGCCCGGCCTACGAAAAGATCGCCTACGGGCTGCACGTGTTCGAGCTGGCCGAAACTGCGCTGCTGCACTACAGCCAGCACACTCTTTGCACACAGCTGCGCGCCGAGCTTGGCCGGCACTGGGCGGCGCCGCTGGTGGCGCTGGCGGCCGGTGATACACCGCAGCGAGGCTCGCGCAACGTCCTTTGATCCCACCCGCCTGCCCCTTCGGGAACACACGGCGGTGTGGCGGTTTCGGCAAAGCCGAAACTGCTTCGGGAATACATTGGTGGGGTCTGGAGGCGGCTTCGCCGCCTCCGATTTCTTTTGTTAGGACGTACGCAGTTGGCGCGCTCAGCCTTCGGCAGAGCGGTACTCTCTTCGTGTATAGGTAGCGGTTTTTCCGCGCGGAGCGCGGAAAAACCGCATACACGATAATCAAAAAGTACCTTGCTGCCGCAGGCAATATGCACGGCTTCCGAAAGCCGAACAGCGCAACTGCGTGACTTTATTTGAGCTGCACTGCGTGGCGGCCACGCAGTGCAACTCAAGCTATAGGTGATCAAGCGAAGAGCGTACGATGGGTGGGCGCAGGGGAAGAAAGGCGTTGCACGACGCCGCAGCACAAAAGCACCAAGCGCGCCTGGTATCAGGGCGCGCTTGGCGATAGGTGGGGAGAAGCTGGCCGGAGCTACGGGCGACGCTGTGTGGCTCAATGCGCCGGCCGCGGGCGGCCTGCATCCTCAGGCCGCCCGGCTTAAGCGCCGGGCAGTAGCTGCTGCAAGGCGCCGACCAGCCGATCGAGGTCGTTCGGGCTGGTGTAGCACTGCACCGACACGCGAATGTAGTGGCCGCCGTTCCAGCCGACCTGCGGCGCCTCGATCTGGAACTCATCCCAGAGGCGGGCCTTCAGCGCGCCGAGGTCGCAGGGCGGCAGCGGTATCGTGCGCATCTGGGCGAACATGTCGGGGTGGCTGATCGGCTGCGCCCCCGAGAGCGCCACGATCCGCGCCTCGGCGTCGAGCAGCAGCGCGTGGCAGGCCGCGCGCACCGCCGGCCAATCGCGCGTAGCCATGAACTCGATCGCCGCCGGCACGCTCAGGTAGGCGGCTGGGTCGTGGGTGCCGCGCCACTCGAAGTAATCGAGGAACTGCGACTCGCCGGGCGTTTCGCTTCGCCAGCCCCAGCTGACGATCAGCGGCTCGAGCAGCGCCTGGCACTCTGGCCGGGCGAAGAGAAAGCCGGCGCTTTTGGGCGCGCACATCCACTTGTGGCAGTTGCCGGTGTAGAAGTCGGCGCCCAGCGCGTCGAGCGCCAGGTCGATCTGGCCGGGCGCGTGCGCCCCGTCGATCACCGTGGTAATGCCGGCGGCCCTGGCGCGGCGGCACACCTCGGCCAGCGGGAAGATCAGCGCCGTGGGCGAGGAGATGTGGCTCAGAAAGATCACTTTGGTGCGCGGGGTGACGCCGGCCCACAGCTGATCGACAAACTGCGCGTCGTTGGCGAGCGGCAGCGCGATCGGCTGGTTGATGTAGCGCGCGCCGCGCTTTTCGCACACAAACCGCCAGGTTCGATCGGCCGCGCCATACTCGTGATCGCTGGCCAGCACCTCGTCGCCCGGCTGCAGGCCAAGCGAGCGCGCGACGATATTCACGCCGTAGGTGGCGTTCGGCACGTACACGATGTTGCCCGCCTGGGTGCCGAGGTACGCCGCCAGCCCGGCGCGCGCCTCGGCTAGCAGCGTGTGGATCCGGCGGCCGAGGAATTCGACCGGCTGCTCTTCGAGCCGCTGCTGCCAGGCCTGGTATTCCTTGAACACCGGGCGCGGGCAGGCGCCAAAGCTGCCGTGGTTCAGAAACGCCATCTCGGGGCGCAGCAGAAATTCGCCGGCGTAGCGCGGGAGTGAGAGCGGTGCCATGACGTACTCCGTGATACAAACGCTTATTCAGGGTGTTGACCGTGCGCGGCCGGATTGCCCGCGCTAGCCTAGCTTCGCCGCACCGGCGCGCGGCGGCCCAGCGCCACCGCCGCCATCACCACCAGCGCCACCGCCAGCGTCGCAGGTGTCACGTGCTCGCCCAGCAGCAGCGCCGAGGCCGCCAGCGTGAAGAACGGCTGCAGCAGCTGCAGCTGGCTGACGCGCGCCACGCCGCCGAGCGCGAGCCCGTGGTACCACGCGAAAAACCCGAGCAGCTGGCTCACCAGCGCGACGTAGGCGAAGCACAGCCAGGCCAGCGGCGGCGCGGCGGCGCCATGCTGCCACAGCGCCAGGCCCACCGGCAGGCTGATAAATGGCGCGGCGAGGATGAGCGCCCAGCAGATCACCTGCCAGCCGCCGAGCGAGCGCGCGAGCCGCCCGCCCTCGGCATAGCCCACCGCGCCGGCCGCAACTGCGCCGAGCAGCGCCAGGTCGGCCGGCGTCAGCCCGCCCGCGCCGCTCGCCAGCGCGAAGCTCACCACCGCCGCGCTGCCGGCCAGGCTCGCCAGCCAGAAGAGCCGCGAGGGCCGCTCGCCGCCGCGCAGCGTGGCAACGAGCGCGGTGGCCAGTGGCAGCAGCCCGATCACGATCGCGCCGTGCGCGGCCGGCACGCTGCGCAGCGCCCAGGCCGAGAGGAATGGGAAGCCAAGCACCACGCCGCAGGCGACGATCGCCAGGCTGCGCCACTCGGCTCGGGTGGGCCAGCGCTGCCGGGTGGCGGCCAGCAGCGCCGCCGCCACCAGTGCGGCTACCAGCGCGCGCCCCAACCCCACCACGCTTGGGTCGAGGTAGGCCACTGCCACGCGCGTGGCTGGCAGCGTCAGGCTGAAGCTCAGCACGCCCAGCAGGCCATACCATAGCCCGGCGGTCTCGGCGGGCATGCGCTCGTTCGCGATCGTGCGTTGCATGGTTGTGTTCCTAGTTGGCAGCGCTGCTGCCGCAGGCTCAAACAGCGGAGCCCCCAGTATCCGCCACGCGGCGCGTGCTGTCGAGTGACAAGCTGCCCTGATTCGCGGGAACAATGAGGCCGCAACCTTTTGGCGCACCGCTCGTCTTATTGGCAGAGCGATAAACAACCGCACCCGTGCGGTGACTGAAACAGCAAAGGAATTCGCATGAATACTCAATTCGCGCGCAGCAAGAACGACCGAATGATCGCAGGCGTGTGCGCCGGCCTGGCGCGCTACTTCAACATCGACCCGGCGATCGTGCGGCTGCTGTTCGTGCTGGCGGTGGTGCTTGGCGGCGCCAGCCCGCTGATCTACCTGGTGCTGTGGGTCGTCATGCCCGAGGACCAGCCCGGCTACATCGCGCCGGCGCCCAGCGCGCTGCCCGACCATCCGCGCCCCGTCGAGGAGTGGAAGTTCGACCCATACACCGGCGAGAAGATCAAGTAGCCTTCAGAGCCTGTTTGAAAAGGGTGCGCGAGGGGCATAGCCCCTCGCACTTCCCTTCTGGCGGGTGGCCGCCACCCTTGTCAGACAGCCTCTCACGAATCAGCCCGCCGCCCAGGCAGAACGCTCGGGCGGCGGGCTTTTGTATGGGCCGGGCTTCTAGCCGCCCATGCGCGCGATCCAGCGCTGCGGGCTGCGGATCTCGTCCATGGTCGGCAGGTGCTCGGGGCGATCCCACACGCGGTTGATGAACGCCACGCCCTTTTGCGCCGCCACGGCGTTCACGAACGCCTCGCCCTGCTTGTACTGCGCCAGCTTGAGATCCATGCCGGTGACGCGGTTGAAGATCTCTTCGAACAGCGGCTTGCTCTGCTGGCGCTGCTCGACGCGCGCCTCGATCTCGCGGAAGCTCGGCAGCAGCTGCTCGCCGATCGCGTTCATGATATGGTTCGAGTAGCCCTCGACCAGCGACATCAGCGCCTGAAGCTGGTCGAAGATCCGCTGCTGCTCGGGCGTGAGCACGCGCTCGAGCCAGTGCGCGCCGCTCGCGCCGCCGCCAACCAGCCGGCGCAGCATCTGCGGCAGCCCGCCGCCGGCCGTGGCTAGCTGGTCGGTCAGCAGCCCTAGAAACTGGCGCAGCAGGTCGTTAAAGTAGGTGCGCACCCACGGGTACGCCTCGAACTCGAACACGTGCGTCACCTCGTGCAGCGCGATCCACAGCCGGAAGTCTTCGTCGCTCAGGCCCAGCTGCGTCTGCACGCGCGCGATATTCGGCTCGACAAAGTACAGCGCGCCGCGAATCTCCGGGTCGGGCGAAAGCAGGCTGAGATCGTACTGGCCGAGCACGCGCCGCGCCAGGAAGCCCAGCAGCACGCCCATCTGCGTGCCGATGATCGTGCCGTTGATCGTGCCGAGCGCCGCGCCCAGGCTATTCTGGCGCGCGCCCAGGCGCTCGTACAGCTCTTCGATCGGCTTGAACACCACCGCGAACGAGCTGAAGTTGGCCTCGAGCCACTCGCGGCGGTCGACCACGTACACCCGGTTGATCGGCGCGGGCAGCTGCACGTTGAGGTATTTGGCGATCAGCGGCTCGCTGCGCCCGACCAGCCGCTCGTACTGCTCGCGCCGGCGCGCCCGCTCGGGAATGCCGGCTTGCTCCCACTGCGACACGCGCAGCGCGAACTTGCGCGCCTGGTCCCAGTCGATCAGGCTGGTGGGGCCGCCGCTGGCCGGGCGCGCGGCCATGCGCGACGCGACATACCGTACGCCATAGCCGGCAACCACGCCGAGCAGCAGCACGGTGCCGACGCGGCGCAGGCTTGAATTCGATTTTGATGGCACGAAAAAATCCTTTCGGTTCTGAAACTCACTCGCTGTAGGCTGGTGGTTTCTGGCCGCGGCGCATAAACGCGTCGCGCACCATGATCTTGATATCGTCGTCGGTGATCAGGTAGGTGTCGTAGCTCGACGCGCCAATATCGTGGCGGTCGGGCACGCGCCCTTGCAGCACGACGCCGTCCTCGGTCTCGACGATGCGCACGTCGGTGTAGCCGTGGTCGTCGATGAAGTAGCCGAGCGCGCGCAGCACATCCTGGTAGTCGCTGCGCTTCAGGCCGCGGAATAGTCTCATCCGAGCCACCCCCGTTTCGGTTGATCGCCCTGCCGCAGATCCTGGAGATCCTGGATCATCTTGCGCACCTCGTCGTGCGCGATCACGAAATCGGCCGGGACGCGGATGAACCCCTGCGCGGTGCTTTTGAACGTCAGCCCGGTGACCACCCAGCCGCGGTCGAATTCGACAATGCTGACGTCGCTGAGGTGCTCGCGCTGAATGAAGTGGCCGAGCGCGCGCAGCAGCTCGGGGTAGTCGACGCGCGGATTCTGCACAGGCATGCGTTTGTCCCTCCGACGACGAAGAGCGCTGGTTTGTTGCGTCAGTACAGCACGCGCGCCTCTCCGGCCCGCCGCGTCACCTTGCGCTCGTCGAGGTGCTCGAGCAAGGCCAGGGCATATTTGCGGCTGCTGCCAAAGTGATCACGAAACTGTGCCACCGTCACGCTGCCGCGCGCGCGAATGCTCTCGCGTACCCAGTTCACCATTTCGGCGTAGGTTTCGGGCAAGAATGCGATCTCGGGCGCGACCCGCACCACGTGGCCTTGCTCGGCCAGCCAGCCGGCCAGCTCGGGCTCGAGATCGAGCGCGGGCGGGCTGTATGGCGCCGCGCGGAATGCCGCAATCAGCCGCGTGACGGCGCGCTCTTGCTCGGGCGCCAGTGCCGGCACGTACTCGTGCAGCCGCACGCTGGCCTCGTTTACGGCGGCGAGCCGGCGGGCCACGGCCGCCGCCAGCACGCCCTCGAGCGCGTCGCCGCCCAGCTTCAGGCGGCTGCGCAGCTCTTCGCGCGGCATGCCGGCCCGCAGCGGGTAGCGCCGATGGTAGCCGCGCAGCCCGGTCGCTAGCTTCTCGCTGAGCGCGGCCCAGCCCTTTGCCGAGATAAGCAGGCCGGGAGGGCCAGGCGAAACTGCTGCATCGGCCTGGCTTCTCGCCTCGCCTTGCTCTGCGAGCACAAGGACGCTTGCTTCGCCCACCAGCTCGCCCAGAGCCTCGAATGCCAGCGCCTCGGTCAGCCCGCTCGCTTTGACTAGCGCGGCCCATGCGTGCGGCTGCCCGTCGTCGAGCGCGCGCAGCAGCAGATCGGATGGGCGGCCGCGCGCCAGCGCGCCGAGCGCAGCCACGACATCGGGCCGGAAGCGGCGGTGGCGCGCTGGCTCGGTGTCGAGCACCCGCCCGCCGCCGAGCGTCTGGCTGGGCGACGGCTGGCGCAGAATGTAGCGGTCGCCGCGCGACGTGGCGATCGGCCGCTCGAGCCGCAGCTGCGCCCAGCCGGTGCCGCCGGGCGCCAGCTCGTCGGCGTCGAGCAGCGCCACGCGGCAGGGCGCCTCGGCCGCGCCAACGAACAGATCCAGCCGGTCGTTATGCGCGATCGGGCGCGCGCCGGCCACCACGCGCAGCTGCACATCGAGCAGGTTGGTGGCGCGCACCTGGCCCGGCAGTGCCAGCATATCGCCGCGGCCGATCTCGTGGTGCGAGACCCCCGCCAGGTTCACGGCCACGCGCGCGCCGGGCCGCGCCCGCTCTGCCTTGCGCTGGTGCGTTTGCAGGCCGCGCACGCGCGCGCGCAGCCCCTTCGGCACGATCTCGACCTCGTCGCCAATCGCCAGCGGGCCGTCGAGCAGCGTGCCCGTCACCACCGTGCCAAACCCGCCGATGGTGAACGAGCGGTCGATCGACATCCGCGGCGCGCCGTGCGCGCCCGCGCGCGAGGGCGTGCGGTCGAGCTGGGTGTCGAGCGCGGCCAGCATCTCGGCGATGCCCTGGCCGGTGCGGGCCGACACCGCCAGCCGCGGAGCCTGCGCCAGGCTGGTGCCGGCCAGCCGCTCGGCCACCTCTTCGCTCACCAGCTCGAGCCACTCGGCGTCGACCAGATCGGCCTTGGAAAGCACCACCAGCCCGTGCTCGACGCCCAGCAGATCGAGGATCGCCAGGTGCTCTTCGGTCTGCGGCATGATCGACTCGTCGGCGGCCACCACCAGCAGCGCGGCGTCGATCCCGCCCACGCCGGCCAGCATGTTTTTCACGAAGCGCTCGTGGCCGGGCACATCGACGATGCTGACGCTGCGGCCGCTTGGCAGCACGAGCCACGCGAAGCCCAGGTCGATCGTCATCTCGCGGCGGCGCTCTTCTTCCCAGCGATCCGGGTCGATACCGGTGAGCGTTTTCACCAGCGTGGATTTGCCGTGATCCACGTGGCCTGCGGTGCCTATCACATACATTGGGAGCCATACCAGGCTGCGCGGTCGCGGGTGGGCCGGATTGTGCCTTGGTGGTGCGGAGACAGCGCGTACACAGCGAAAAGTGAGGCGTATTGTAGCACGCGCGGCAAGCGCGGGCAAGGCAGCGCCACGGTGGTGTAGAATAGCGCGTGCCCACTCTGCCGAAGGCTGAGCGCGCCAACTGCGTACGTCCTACACGTATAGAGTGTGCTGCACTGCGTGGCGAAGCCACGCAGTGCAGCACAAAAAGGGGGCGGCGAAGCCGCCCCAAACCCCACCAGAGGACAGGCTATGCGACTATTCAGGGGTCTTCGAAAAGCTGGTGCTGCGCTGGGGCTGGCCTGCGCCTGCGTGGCCTGCGGCGCTGCGCCTGCGCCGGCCAGCCCCAGCCCTTCGCCAACAATCGCGGCGGCGCCGGCTGCGCCAGCGCCCTCGCCAACCGTCGCGGCGGCGGCAACGCCGGCCGTGGTTCCGGCCACCAGCCCGGCCGCCACGGCGCCGGCCGAGCCGTCGATCTATCTGTGGCCCAGCTACCTGCCGGAGGGCATGCAGCCCGCCCCGCAAGAGTCGCGCGTGTCGGGCGAGAGCGAGCTTGGCGAGGGTGACATTGGCTTCTACCTGATCACGCTGAACGGCAGCGGCAAGAAGCTGGCGATCGGCGGCGGCGGCCTGCGCGACGCGCTGCCGCTGACGGGCGATACGCGGGCGATCACCAGCGGCGGGCGCGCGGGCAAGCTGATCAGCAATGGCGAGCAGCGCGAGATCGTGTTTGAGGTGCCGCGCGGCACGCTGTTCGTGTATAGCCTAGGCCTGAGCGAAGACGAGCTGCTGCGCGTGGCCGGGTCGCTCCAGCCGATCGATGTGCGCGCGCTACGCGCCCTGGCCGCCCCGAAATAGCACCAAAGCGCGCCGCCGGCCTACTGCTGCTTGAAGCGCACCTCGGCCGCGGTGAACTTGCCGCCATTCAGATTGCTGACGCTGACGCGGTTGGCTTTGATGCCGCCAGGCGCGTTCGGCACGCCGAGCAGCCGCACGACCCAGGTGGTGCAGCCCAGGCCGGGTAGTTTATAGACCCCGCCTTTGCTAGTGGTAACAGAGAAGGTGTTGCGACCGTCGCCCGAGGTGATGCGCAGCTTGGCCCCGGCGATGCCGCGGCCGCGTGCGTCCTCGACACTGCCGTAGATCGACGACTCGAACGAGCTGCCGCACTGCGCTGCGCTATCGGTTGGCGTGCTGTACACCTTGCCCACAAACACCAGCGCGTCGGGGGTGGGCGCGGCGGTAGGTGCCTCGGCGGTAGGTGCAGCGGTGGGCGCCTCGGCGCTCTGCTGCGGAACATCCTGGTTGTCGATCAGCCAGCGCTCGACCCAGCCGACCGAGCCAGGCTTGGCGTCGGCGCCTGTGTAGACGCGCACCTGGTACCAGCCCTCCACTGTGTCGCTCAGGATGTCGAGCTGGTCGCCGTTGCGCAGCGCGCCAAGCGGCTGGCTGCTGGTGTCGGCCTCGGCGTGCAGCGTAGCATACGCGCCTGCGGCGTCGGTGCCGACACGCTCGGTGTAGGCGTACTCGGGCAGAATACCCGCGGCCGGCTTGCGGCCGATGAAATCGCGCAGCCTAATGGCCGGCGCTTCGATCAGCGTGCCGTTGGCCTCGAGCCGGTATTCGGCCTCGCCGTTGAGCGGCGCCGCCAGCGCCGGGATGGTCAACGTCGCCTGGTCTTGGCCGCTCGGCAGCACCGCCACATTCAGCGATGCGCCGCCCTCGGACACCAGCCTGGCCACGCGCACCAGGTCGAGGTTGCTTCCGCGCAGCGTCAGCGTCACCGGCTGGGCGCCCACCTGGGCGTCGGCCGGCTCGATCGCCGTGACGCGCGGCGCGGCGATGGCGGGCGCGTTGGCGGTTGGTGCCGGCGCGGCGGTTGGGGCCGGCGCGACAGTGGCTGGTAAAGCCACCATCGGCGTGTTGTTGGAGCCGCGCCGCTCAAGCAGAATCAGCGCTACTACCACGAACAGCAGGATAAAGCCAACCGCGCTGATGATCGCCGGTAGCAACCACGGTGGGCGTGGCCGGCTAGCCGGCGCGGAGGCTGCAGGCACCGGCGGGGCAGGCGGCAGCACCGGCGGCGCGCTTGGCGGCACGGGTGCTGGCGGCGCGGGCTGGCTCGGCAGCGCGATCAGCGTTGGCGGCTGGCTATCGGTCGGCGCCTGGATCAGCAGCCGGCGCAGCGCGGCCACGTCGATCGGCCGCTGCACCGCGTCAAGCGCCATAGCCTGGGCCAGCGCGGCGCTCAGGCTGATCGGCACGTGCGAGTTGACCTCGTGGGCGGGGCGCAGCGGGTCGGGCTGGCCACGCAGGCGCGCGTTGATGCGCTTTCCCGCCAGCGCGGGCAGCGTGCCCGTCGCCAGGTAGTACAGCGTTGCGGCCAGCGAGTAGATATCGCTGCGCTGATCGAGCGCGGCGCCCTGCACTTGCTCGGGTGGCATAAACTGCAACGACGAGCCCAGCCCGGTTCCGGCCGGCCGGGCCTGTGGCGGCTGGGCGCGCGGTACGCCGAGGCTCAAGTCGACGAGCTTCAGCTGGCCGCTGGGCGCAACCATGATGTTCTGTGGTTTGATGCCCCGGTGCAGCACCGGCGGCGACTGCTGGTGCAAGTACTCCAGGGTATCGAGCATGTGCCTGGCCAGGTCGGCGATCGGCTCGGGGCCAAATGGCCGCCCGTTGCGCGCGAGCGCGGCCGCTAGGCTTTCGCCGGCTACAAACTCGCTCACGAGCAGCGCCCGGCCCTCCTCGGCTACATAATTGGTGACTTGTGGCAGCAGCGGGTGGCGCAGCCCGCGCAGCACCTGGGCCTCGCGATCGAGCTGCCCAGGCGTAGTGGCGCTCGCGCCGCTCAGATCGAACAGCTTCAGCGCGACATTCAGATTGGTGCTGGTGTCAAGCGCCTCGTATACCGCGCCATCGATCACGCGCACGATCAAGTAGCGATTACCGACAAAGGTGTTAGGTGCGAGCATGGCTGGTTCCTGGGCATTTTGAGCGGGCGACCTCATGCTCATTATAGCAGAGCCTAAATATTCACGTACAGTGAATAAATAGTCATTCTCATACTAGCGGGCGGTGGTATCCGCGCGAACAACGAGACCAGGCGGCAGCGCGAGCCGGCTGATCAGCCCAGCCAGCGCGGTGGTGTCGCCGGTGGTGGCGTAGGTGATCGCGCCAGCGCCGGCGCCGACCGGGCGCAGCAGCCCGCGCTCGGCCAGCACGCGGCCAGCCTGGCGCGCCACTGCCGGCGCAGCGTCGAGCAGGCGCACGTGAGATCCGGCGATCTGCTGGATCTGCGGGGCAAGAAACGGGTAGTGGGTACACCCGAGCACAAGCGTGTCGGCGCCGGCGGCCAGCAGCGGGCGCAGGTAGGTTTCGAGCAGCGCCAGCGTCGACGGCGTGTTCAGCTCGCCGGCCTCGATCCGCTCGACCAGGCCGGGGCAGCCCTGGCGCAGCACCTGTGCGCCGCCGGCCCAGCGCAGCACCACCTCGTCGAGCAGCGCGCCGCGGATGGTGGTGGGGGTGGCCAGCACGCCCACCACACCGCTGCGGGTTTGCGCGGCGGCTGGCTTCACCGCCGGCACCATGCCGACAAACGGCACGTGGGCAAACTCGCGGCGCAGCCAGTGGAGCGCGGCTGCGCTGGCGGTGTTGCAGGCCACCACGATCTGTTTGGCGCCGCGATCGAGCAGCCAGCGCGTGTTCGCGGCCGAGAGCGCGCGCAGCTCGGCGGCGGGGCGCGCGCCATACGGGCAGTTGGCGTGGTCGGCCAGGAACAGCAGATCTTCGTAGGGCAGCAGCCGCTGCAGCTGGCGTAGCACCGTCGCGCCGCCGATGCCGCTATCGAAGATGCCGATTGGGTGCGAGCCAAGTGTCACGGTGCAGGTCGATCCCGAAGTTCTCGGTCAGGGCATGTCGCTCGGCGGCTGGTCGGGCTCGGCGGCGGGTGGCTCGGCGGCGGGTGGCTCGGCGGCGGGTGGCTCGGCGGCGGGTTCGCGCGCCACGCGCCCGGCGATAGGGTAGCGAAACGGCTTGCCGCGGTATGTCTGGTAGGCGCCATACAGGCCATACAGCGTCGCGGCTACGCCAAAGCCGAGCGGCACTACCAGGCCGAGCAGGGCGATCCAGAACGAGTTGGGCGGGCTGGTGCGGTACAGATCGGGGCGCACGGCGGCGGGCAGCAGCGACACCAGCAGGCACAGGCCCCAGCAGCCCGCCAGCGCCAGCCCGGCCACCAGCGCCAGCCCCTGGTACAGCAGCGCCTGCAGCGCATGGCCGCGCACATACGTTGAGCGCTCGCGCTGCGTGGCCCAGATCAGCATGGCCGCGAACATCCCGGCAAGGTTGAAAACATTTGCAACAATGCTGGCGTGCGCGAGTGCGGCCAGCATGCGCTCGTCGTTGGAAGGCTGCATGGCGGTCTCTCCAGTGTATTGCTGGCGCATTATAGCACTAAGAGCCTGTTTGAAAAGGGGGTGCGCGAGGGGCATATCCCTCGCACTTCCTTTCTGGCGGGCGGCGGCCACAGATGTGGCCGCCGCCCGCAGAACAATACTTGAAGGGACTTCGTCCCTCCAAAGCACCCTTTTCAAAGAGGTTCTAGTGCGCCGTCCAAATCCGGCGCTCTTTGCGCTCACTCTGTGCTCCCTCTTCTGTGCGCGGGAGCAGAGCATTATGGGAAGATTTCGATGTACTGAGGTAGCTCATTCACGGCGCGCGCGATCATGCCGTCGCGGTTGGCGTCGGAACAATCGTAGATCGCAGGCGGGTTTTGGTCGAGGTGGTCGGTGCAGACCGCGCGCGCGCCGGCGGATACCGGCAGGTTGTAGAGCACCGGGAAATCGGTACGCGGCACCCACAAGACATACAGCGTGCTGTTGAGCTTGCGGAAGGGCAGCACCTGAACCTTGCCCAGCTGGTCGATCGGCGGCTCCGCCAGCGCCGCGCCGGTGTAGCGTGCGTCCTGCAGCAGCTGCGCCGAGTTGGCGAAGGCATAGTACGACTGGCGCGGCACCAGGGTGCTATTGCTGATGTCAATCAGCTGGCTGAACTGGAAGCCGGGGTTGTCGAGCGTGAGCGTGTACCAGAAGGCGCCTTTCAAGTTCAGCGCGATCGCCTCGGCGTAGATCCGCGCGGCGTAGTTGGCCTGGTGCGTCTTCCACACCGTGAAGTTCGGCTTGCAGTTGGCGATGCTATTCGAGCCGCAGGTGGCGGCGATCTCGGTGGCGAACAGCGGCATGTTCGCCAGGCCGTAGCCGGCCAGAATCTCGCGGATGCGCGTTGTTTTGGCAATCAGCAGGTCGCCGGCGCCCCACTCGCCATAGGCGTGGAAGCTGAGCGCGTCGATCGAGCGGCCTGCGCCGCTGCCGAGCATGCCCTTCAGGAACAGCTGGGCGCTGGTGTCGTCGGGCCACTGGTACATCAGCGCGCCGGCGATCACCTGGGCGTGCGGGTTGCCGGCGCGTAGCGCAGCTGCGGCGCGCTGCACAACCTCGCCATAGTAGCTGCCGCCATACGCCGGCTGGCTGGCGTCGAGCCAGCAGCCGGTGCCGTCGGCGTCGGCGACATTGGCCGGCGCGAAATCTGGCTCGTTCCAGATCTCCCAGTAGCTCACCTGCCCGGCGTAGCGCGCGGCCAGCGCGGTGAGAAAGCGCTCGAAATCGCCGAGGGCGCTGGGGGCCGGCGGGCTGCACAGCCGGCCGGGCACGCGCTGCGCCCACGCCGGCGAGCGCTGGATCACCAGGGTTGGCTCGATGCCGGCCGCGCGCAGCCGCGCGACATTCGCGTCGATATACGCCAGCGCGTCCCAGCGGTAGCCGCCGCCACGCACCGGCTCGACATCGGGCCACAGCACGTCGCCGGCGCGCACCCAGCGCGGCTGCGCGGCGCGTACATACGGCATCACGGCGTCGTCGATGTACCAGCGCAGATCGACGCCGATCGGGCTGGCTGGCCCGCTGGCGGCGACGATCGGGAGGTAGATCTGCGTGCCGGCTGTGGCCGGGCGGGGCATGGCGGCGGCGGGGAGCGCCAGCGCACACAGCAGCGACACGATAATGGCTAGGCGATACAACAACGCCATGGGCACCTGGTACAACGAACTGCCAACCTACCAGCTGATTATAGCCGATAGCGATCGAACTGCAACCGGCGGAAGATTGCGGCTGCGTGCCAATTTGCGCGCTATCGTAACCGAAACGACTTATGCTATAATGGTTGCCGCGCTGGCTCATGTAGTACTGTTTTGCTTCTCAAAAGCAGATGCACAAGCCTGGGCACGCTGGTGTATATGCGAGTCCTCCATATTGTTGAGGCAACGATCGCCGGAGTTCGCACCCACGTTCAGACATTGGCGGCCGGGTTAGGGCAGTACGGTATCGATTCCACGGTCGCCTGTCCGCTTCTCCGCCAGAACTCCTACGGTGATGCCCAATTCGTTACATATTTGGCGAATGCTGGTATCCCCGTTCTGCCGGTAGCCATGCAGCGGTCGATCGATCCGCGCGCCGATGTTGCCGCGCTGCGGCAGCTGGTCGCGATTCTGCGCCACAAGCCCTTCGACGTGATCCACCTGCATAGCTCGAAGGCCGGGTTTCTCGGCCGTTTTGCAGCGCGCGCCAGCGGCAGCTCGGCGGCGGTGGTGTATACCCCGCATGGGCTGGCGTTTCTGGGCGCGGGCGGCGCGCGCCGTGGGCTGTACCTCGCGCTCGAGCGGCTGGCTGGCCGCATGTGCGACCGCATTGTGGCGGTGTCGGCGGGCGAGCGCGCGCTGGCGCTGGCGGCGGGCCTGGCCGATCCTGGCCGGATCGTGTGTATTCCCAATGGCATCCAGCCGCCCGCGCTGCCAGGCGTCTACGACCGCCCGGCGATGCGGCGCGCGCTGGGGCAGGCCACAGGCGCCCCGCTGATCGGCACGGCCGCGCGCCTGGCGCCGCAGAAGAATCCGCGCCTGTTTCTTGAAGCGGCCGCGCGACTGCTGGCCCAGCTGCCCGAGGCGCGGTTTGTATGGTGTGGCGGCGGCGAGCTGGAAGCGCAGGCGCGGGCGTATGCCCGGCAGCTCAGCATTGATCACGCGTGCAACTTCACAGGCCACCGCGACGACGCCGCGCAGATTATCGCGGCGCTCGACGTGTTTTGGCTCACCTCCGATTACGAGGCGCTGCCGCAGGCGCCGCTCGAGGCAATGGCGCTGGGCGTGCCGATCGTGGCCACCGACGTGGTTGGCACGCGCGATCTGCTGCGCAGCGGCGCCGGCCTGCTGGCGCCGCGCCACGCCGAGCCTTTCGCCGCCGCGACGCTGCGGCTGGCCCAGATGCCCAGGCGCCGGGCGCTGCTGGCGCGCGCCGGGCAACGCTACTACGCTGAACATGGCACGTCCGAGCGCATGCTTGGCGCAATGGCCCGGCTGTACGAGTCGGTTGCCGCGCCGCGGCCGCACTCGCACGCAGCGCCCGAGCCGGCCGCACTGAGCGTGTGAATGCCGGGCGGGGCCAGCGCAACGACGCTTGCGCCGCTGCCGCGCCGGGCTGAACAGCGGAGCCAGAATGAAACCACGAACAACAACTAACCTTGACGTATTTGTGATGTTTGGCAGCATCCTGATCACCGAGCTGATGCTCGTCGTCGCTATGGCGCTGCGCGAGCGCTTTTCGATCTGGGTGCCGCTCGAGCCGGGCGCGAACTACATCCCGGTGGTGCTCTACCCGCTGGTCGCGCTGATCTGGTTCGCGATGCAGTTTATTTTCTCGACGCCGCGGCTGGTGCGCGATGGCCAGCTGATCGACGGGCTGTGGCGGCTGGTGGCCGCGGTGCTGCTGGCATCGCTCACCTTCGCCGGCGCGCTGTTCCTTTCGTTTCGCCAGATCTCGCGCCTGTATTTTGTGTATTTCGTGCTGCTCGATCTGGCCGCGCTGCTGCTGTTTTACGGCGCCATGCGGCTGATTGTGCGGCATCGCGGCGGGCGCGGCCAAGCGCATAGCCGCATTCTGATCGCCGGCACCGGCCGCAATGGCCTGCGGCTGGCCCAGGCGCTGATGCGCCAGTGGAATGGCGCCGCGCCGGTGGTGGGCTTTCTGGGCACCGAGCCGGCCATGGTTGGCCACGATCTCGAGCGCTGGCCCGTGCTCGGCACGCTCGACGATGCCGATAGCGTGATCGAGCACTACGCCATCGACGAGATCATCATCACGCTGCCGCTTGAGGCCCATCCGCAGACGGTGCTGCTGGTGCGCCAGCTGCAAACCAAGCCGGTGCACATCCGCCTGGTGCCCGATTTCCTCGACTTCGCGGTGATGCGCGCCAGCGTGAACTACATCGAGGGCCTGCCGATCGTCGGGCTGCGCGTGCCGGCGATCAGCGACAAAGCGCGGATCATGAAGCGGCTGTTCGATATCGCGCTCAGCGCGCTGCTGCTGCTGCTGCTGTCGCCGTTTCTGCTGCTGATCGCCTGGCTCATCCGCCGCGACTCGCCCGGCCCGGCGCTGTACCGCGCCGAGCGCGTGGGCGAGAATGGCCGCCTGTTCCAGATGTATAAGTTTCGCACCATGGTGCAAGACGCCGACCAGCGCTGGGAGGAGGTGGCCTTCCGCAGCGCCGACGGCAAGCTGCACTTCAAGTTTGCCGACGATCCGCGTATCACCAGGGTGGGCCGCTGGCTGCGCCGCACCAGCCTCGACGAGCTGCCGCAGCTGATGAATGTGCTGCGCGGCGATATGAGCCTGGTAGGCCCGCGCCCCGAGCTGCCAATGGTCGTGCGCGAAGAGTACGAGCCATGGCAGTGGAGCCGTTTCACCGTTCCCCAGGGCATGACCGGCTGGTGGCAGATCAACCGCCGCGGCTTCGAGCACCAGCACCTTTGCACCGCCGACGACCTCTACTACATCCAGAACTACTCGCTGCTGCTCGACATGCGTATTCTGCTGCGTACGCTGCTGGTGGTGCTCAGCGGGCAAGGGGCGTTCTAGCGTGGCGCGTCACTCGTCGATCGCCTCGCCGCTGCCTGCGGCGCGCGGGGCTGGCTTGGCCGCTTTGCCGCTCGGCCGCCTGGCCAGCGAGCGTGCCAGGCTAGCCCTGGTGCTGCTGATCGCGCTGTGCCAGGGCGCGCTTTACCTGTGCCTGCTGCCGCCCTGGCAGCACTACGACGAGCCGACGCATTTCGAGTACGCCTGGCTGATCGCCAACCGCCCGGGCCTGCCCCACGCCGGCGACGAAGATCAGGCCATGCGCCGCGACCTGGCGGCGTCCATGCTGGCGCGGCGCTTCTACTGGAACCTCGAGCAGCCGCGCTTGCTCACCGATACCGGCCCGATCGACGTGGGCGTGACCGAGCTGGGCCACCCGCCCGGCTACTACCTGCTGGTGAGCCTGCCGCTGCGGCTGGCGCGCCACCTCGACCTCGAAAGCCAGCTCTACCTGGCGCGCGGCGTCTCGCTGCTGCTGTTTGTGCTGACGGTTGCCTTTGCCGCAGGCACGCTGCGCGAGCTGACGCCCCCCGGCCACGATCTGCGCTGGGCCGTGCCGCTGGCGATCGCGCTGCTGCCGCCATTCGCCGACCTGATGACTGCGGTGAACAACGATGTCGGCGCGGTGGCGGTGTTCTCGCTGTTTCTGTGGGGCGCGGTGCGCACTATCCGCCAGGGCTTGGGCTGGCGGCGCGTTGCCTGGGTGTTCGGCACGGCGCTGCTGGCGGTGGCTACAAAAAACACCGCCGCGCTGGCGCTGGCGCTGGCGCCGCTGGCCTGCCTGGTGGCTTTTTGGACCCAGCGCGGCTGGCGCTGGCGCTGGCTGGTGGTCGGCGTGGCCACCGCGCTGGCGCTCGCCCTGCCGCTGCTGTTCGGCTGGGGCGACGCGGCCTACTGGTACCGCGGCAACCCCCAGGCCGTTCAGGCCGAAGCTACCCGCGCCACCACGCCGCAGGCGCCGTTGGGCCAGCACGCACTCCAGCTGATGGTGCCGGCCGGTGGCGCCAACCAGATGCTGCTGAGCCCGCTGGCGGGGGTGAGCCTGCAGCGCCTGGGCGGCCAGCCGGTCACCGTGGGCGCGTGGGTATGGGCCGATACCCCCGACGCAACCGCGTACCTCGGCGTGGCCTACAAGACGCCGTCTACACCGTGGGCCGCGCTGCAGCAGCGCCAGGTCGCTATCTCCACCGTGCCGACGTTTGTGGCGCTGACGCTGGATCTGCCGCCGCAGACCATGTACCTGCACTACCAGATCAGCCTGCACACCCCGGCCGGCGCAGCGGCTACACGCATGTTTGCCGATGGCATGGTGCTGGCCGAGGGCGCCTTCCCGCTCGACCAGGCGCCGCGCTTCGACGACAGCCGCGCCACGGCTGGCATATGGGCCGGCCGCAGCTTCGCCAACCTTCTGCGCAATCCCTCGGCCGACGCGGGCTGGCCGCGGCTGCGCGCCGTCGTCGACCGCCTGCTGGTGCGCTATATCCACCGCTCGCCGGCTCAGTCGATCGCCGCGCTGTTCGACGTGTGGCGCGTCGCGCCGATCTTCTTCAGCGCCATGCTGCTGCCCGCCACCGACAGCTTCGTGCAGTCGTTCGCCTGGAGCAATGTGCGCCTGCGCGACCCGATCTGGCTGTACCTTTCGCGCTACCTTGCGCTGCTGGCGCTGCTGGGCGGCCTGCGCTGGCTGCTTTCGCGGCGCTCGGCCGGCCTGGCGCTGCGCCCGGCCGCGCTGTTTCTGCTGCTCGTCGGGCTGCTGATCTGGGCCAACACCCTGCTGCGCCCGCTGCCGCTACTGGGCGAGCTGTATGTCGTGCCGGCGGCGCGCTACACCTACCCGGCGATCATTGTCTCGCTGCTGGCGCTGGTGGGCGGCTGGCGCGCGCTGTGGGGCGCGCGCTGGCGCACCAGCGTAACTTTTGGGCTGATCGTGGGATTGATCATCCTGAATGGGGTTTCGATCCAGACAATCTGGTGGTTCTATCAGACGCTCCCGCCAGTGCGTTGATTGGCAGCAGCTACGCTTCTTCAAGATGTGGCGCGGGCAGGGCCTCTTGCCGCCCCCGATTGTGCCCCGCGCCCCGCGCGATACGCCCCGGCCGCGTACCGCGCGCACGAGTGGGCGCAGAGCCGCCAGGCGCGTTTGGATCGCACTAGGACTGAGGACATGAATCGACCAACACCTGCCCGCCGCGCTGGCTTGCTTGCCCTTCTGCTGATAGCTCTGGGCGTGGGCTGCTTTGCGCCAGCCGCCCCACCTGCCGCGCTGGCGCGCGCCCTGGCGCCGGCCCTCGCCGCGGCGACGCCGCTGCATCGCGTGTACGTGCCGGTGTTCACGCGCAACTCGCCCTGGAAGGCGCCTTTTGGGGTGCAGGCCGAGCGGCCGCTGACGCTCGGCTCGCCGATTTTAACGCGCACCGCTGAGCTGGGCGCCGGCTGGGCGCGCATGGGCCCGATCTCGTGGCGCCTGATGCAGCCAACCGAGGGCGGCCCGATCAACTGGGACGTGCTGGCCCAGCTCGAGACCGAGCTGCGCGCCGTGCGGCAGTTTGGCATTACGCCCGAGGTGGTGATCTACGACTCGCCGGCCTGGGCTACGATCAACAAGCCGTTTGCTACCTCGTGCGGCGCGATTCGCCCCGAGAAGTATGGCGCCTACGCGGCGTTCATCAGCGCGCTGATCGAGCGCTACGGCACGCCCGAGTTCAATGTGCACCACTGGGAGCTGGGCAACGAGATCGATATCGACCCGCGGCTGGTGCAGCCAAACAACGGCTTCGGCTGCTGGGGCAATATCAACGATCGGTTCTATGGCGGCCGCAGCTATGGTGCGATGCTGAAGGCGGTTGCGCCGGTGCTGCGCGCGGCCGATCCCGCCGTGCAGATCTGGATCGGCGGGCTGCTGCTCGACGAGCCATACACCACCGCGGCGGGCAAGGGCCGGCCCGAGCTGTTTCTGCAGGGCATTCTGGAAGCCGGCGCGGCGCCGTATTTCGACGTGGTGCCATACCACGCCTACACTCCATACCTCAACCAGACCGTCGACCCCGACAACGCGCCCGCCTCGCCGTGGTACTCGCGCGGCGGCCGTGTGCGCGGCAAGGCCGCGTTTCTGCGCGAGATCATGGCGGCGTATGGCGTGAGCAAGCCGCTGTTTTTGAATGAAACCGCGCTGATGTGCCCCACCGATAACCTGCCCTACAAGGCCTACTGCTCGCCGCCCGCCGATGCGTTTTTCCAGATGCAGGCGGTGTACCTGGTGCGCTCGTTCACACGTGCGCTGGCCAACGACGTTCAAGGTGTGATCTGGTATACGATCAATGGCCCGGGCTGGTTCAACACCGGCTTGCTCGACGCGCAGGATACGCCAACCCAGGCCTTCCGCGCCTTCAAGGTGCTGAGCGAGCTGCTGCAGACCGCCGAGTACACCGGCACGGTCGATTACGGCCAGGGCGTGGAAGCGTACGCTTTCGCGCGCTACGACCGGCGCGTGCACGTGGTGTGGGCGATCGACGACCAGACGCTGGCCATTAGCGTCCCGCAGTCGCGGTTTATCGCCGCCGTCGATCGCGATGGCAATGCGCTGACGCCGATTGCGTTCGGCGACAACTACCTGTTCCTGGCGCGCTTCGAGCCGATATATATTACGCTCAAGCCATAGTGCGCGCCTGGCGCGTGCCTCGCCCGGCTCGCTTTCCGCATCAAGGTAGCCTTTCGAGAAAAGATGCAGCCATGCTCCAGCGCCTGCGCGTATACGGGCCGATTGTGTGGGCCGCGATCGTCTCTGCCGCGCTGCTCGGCTGGTTTGGCGGCCACGCCTACGACGACCCGTTCATCACCTACCGCTACGCCCAAAACCTCGCCGCCGGCCTGGGGTTTGTGTATAACTCCGGCGAGCGCGTGCTCAGCACAACCACGCCGCTGTACGCGCTGATCCTGGCGGCGGCGCGGCTGTTCGGCGCCGATATTCCAACCTTCAGCAATGCGCTGGGCGCGCTCAGCCTGGCGCTCGGCGGGCTGGCGCTCTGGCGGCTGGGCCTGGCCTGGCGCGCGCCGCTGGCCGGCCTGGCGGCCATGCTGGTGTACCCACTGTTCCCGCTGCTCGTCACCACGCTGGGTAGCGAGCTGCCGCTGTACCTAGCGCTGGTGCTGGGGGCCACGCTGGCCTACGCCCACGAGCGCTACCTGGCGGCGGCGGCGCTGCTGGCGCTGGCCGCGCTGATCCGCGCCGATGGCGTTCTGGCCGCCGGCGTGCTTGGCGCGGCGTTTCTGCTGCAGCGCCGCCGGCCGCTGCCCTGGCGCGCGCTGGCGCTGTACTTGGCGCTGCTGCTGCCCTGGCTGGCCTTCGCACAGCTGTATTTCGGCGCGCCATTCCCGGCGACGCTGGAGGCCAAGCGCCGGCAAGCCCTGCTGCCCGGCAGCGAGCTGTTTCTGCCCGGCTTGCTGGCGCAGCTGCGCGATAACTACTGGCGCTACGCCGAGTTCCGGCCAATGTTTACCCTGGCGGCGCTGGGGCTGGTGGCGGCGCTGCGCCGGCGCGGCCCCTGGCTCATTCCGATCGGCTGGAGCGCGCTGTATACCGCGGCCTACGCCGCGCTGGGCGTCACCAGCTACTTCTGGTACTACGGCCCGGTGATCGTCGGGCTGGCCGCGCTGGTGGGCCTGGGCCTGGACGCGCTGGCCGGCCTGGCGCGGCGCGGCTGGGGCCACCCGGCGGCGGCTTGGGCTGTGGCGCTGGCGCTGGGCCTGCAGCTGCTGCGTGTCGAGTACCAGGGGCTGCTGTTTCTGAAAGATCACCGCGATACGCGCGTGGCGATCTACCAGGCCGCCGGCGAGTGGCTGCGCGCCAACACCCCGCCCGACGCGCGCGTTGGCACCCTGGAGGTTGGGATCATCGGCTACTATGCCCAGCGGCCGATGCTCGACTTCGCCGGGTTGCTCCAGCCGCCGGTCGCCCAGCAGCTTTCGCCTGCCAGCAGCTACGACGCCGCCGCAGTATGGGCGTTTCAGCGGTATCGCCCGCGCTACCTGGTGCTGCAGGATGGCGCGCTGCCGCGTCTGCAGCACGAAGCCGCGCCGGCCGGTGGCTGCCATCCCGTGCACGAGCTGCGCGACGCGGTGTACGCCTACCCGCTGATTATTTTCGCATGCGGCTCGGCTTGACGCCCGGCGCGCGCCCCGCTATACTCGCGGCCAGCATGAACGCCGCTAGCAAAACCGAGCCCCAGGCTGCCGCGCCCGAGCCGCAGGCCGGCGCGCCGCCCCTCCGCCACGGGGCGCGCTGGGCTGCGGCCGCGCTGGCCGTGCTGGCCGTGCTGCTTGGCGCGGGCTGGCTGGCCGCGCCGGTGCTGCTGTGGGCCTACGATCTCGAGCGCGCCGGCGGCCTGATCGACGCCGGCCTGGCCTGGCCTGTGCCGCGCCGCGCCGATAGCCTGCCCCACGCCCGCGACGCCGCGACGCTCGAGCGCGCGCTGCCGCTGCTCGCGGCGGCCACGCGCCACCGCCCCGCCCATCCGCACGCGTACCGGCTTAGCGGCCAGGTGTACGCCGCGCTGGGCGATTGGGATCGCGCCGCCACATCCTACGAGCAGGCTGTGGCGCTCGCGCCCGATAACCCGCTGCTGCGCTACGAGGCCAGCCTTGTGTATTCGCGTATGGACGAGATCAGCCGTACCGCGCCGCGCACGCCGATTATCGACCAGCTGCTGGACGGCCGGCTCGACGCCCCCGGTCGGCTGATCAAATCGCAGTTCTGCAGCGATCGCGGCGCCGAAACCTGCTACCTCGGCCGCGTCACTTATCGCCAGGGCTTCGCCAACGACCCAGCCGCGCCCGCGCTCGAGACGCAGGCGATCTTTCTGCACCCACCAGCAAGCCTCACGGCCAGCCTCGCGGTGCCGAAGGATCGGCCGGCGCTGCATTTTGTGGTTGGCCTCGACCCAGCCGCCCACGATTGGGCCACCAATGGCGCAAGCTTCCGCGTGTGGGTCGCGCCCGTGGGTGGCCAGCGCACGCGCGTGGCCGATCTGCCGATCGATCGCGCTACCGCCCAGCGTGGCTGGGTGCCTGGCTGGGCCGATCTTGCGCCCTGGGCCGGGCAAACCGTGCAGCTGACGCTTGAGTCGCACCCCGGCCCGGCCGGCGATGCCGCCGACGACTGGTATGCCTGGGGCGATCTGGCGTTCACTACCCCCGAAGCCGCGCGCTATGCCACCGTGCCACTGGCAGAGCGCGCGCGCGATCTGCGGCGCGGCATACGCTGAAGATGAATAGAAATTCATTTTAAGGCGTTACAAAGCCAAATACTACTCAAAATAGTTTTCTCTGTCATCATTCGCTCATCCCCACCCCTTCCCAACGCGGCGGCCAAATTTTACAATAGCCTTCGTGAGCTCGATCCGGCATTCGCCGATCTCGCTGGTCACATCGAACCGATACCGCACTACTACGCTGCTCTGCCGGTATTCAGCCTGGCCCGCCGGCGCAGCAGTTCTCGTTGCAGGAGGGTAACGATGATCGCAGCACGCACGCTTACGACCCGGCCTTCCGCTCGATCGAGCGCCCCGCACGCTGCACTGGCGAGCGTTGATGCCGCCGAGCTTGCCCACATGGATCTGGCGGTGCTGCTTCGGCACTGCCTCGCCGAGAGCGAGCGATTCTACCGCGGCATCCAGCACGACACGCGCTTCGCCTACGAGCTGTTTCGCCGCGCGATCGTCGAGCATAACGACGTCGCCTGGGAGCATATCTACACCCACTATAGCCCGCTGGTCGAGAGCTGGGTGCGCCGCAGTGGCGCGTTCACCAGCA
This sequence comes from Kouleothrix sp., assembly GCF_046328425.1. Taxonomy (NCBI): domain Bacteria; kingdom Bacillati; phylum Chloroflexota; class Chloroflexia; order Chloroflexales; family Roseiflexaceae; genus Kouleothrix; species Kouleothrix sp. The sequence continues at coordinate 24,324 of NZ_JAXLWP010000042.1, read as the reverse complement.
GTGGCGAGAGCAGCGAGTATTTTGTGGGCGCGGCATTCACCAAGTTCTGGAAGGCGATCAGCGAGCGGTTCGACCAGTTCCCGACGCTCTCGTCGCTGCTGCACTACTTGCAACTTTGCTCGGGCTCAGTCGTAATAGATAGCGTCCGCGCCCAATCGTGGGCCGAGATGTTGCCGGAAGAGGCGCTGCCCACCGGCCACGCCCCCCAGACAGCACCGGACGAGGAAGCCATGGAACGGGTGTACTGCGAGGAGTTCTGGAGCTATATCAACACCCAGCTGCACAGCGAGGCCGAGCGCGTGGTGGTGTTCCGCTCGTACGTGCTGGGGATGAAGCCGCTCGATATCTTTCAGGATCGCCAGGATCTGTTTCAGAGCATCAACGACGTGTATAACGTGAAGCGCAATGTGCTCGGCCGCCTGAGCCGCAACCCCGAGCTGCGCAGCATGCTGGCTTCCTGATCCAAGCGTGCGCCGATCGTTTGTGGGGATGCTGCCGCGCGTCACGCGGCAGCATCCCCACTTTTTTTTGCCGAAAGCAGCGCCCCAGCCGTGGCGTGCGCTGCGGCGCTCTGCGCGCGGCGGAAAACGATACGCCGCCAGCCCAAGATCGCTCAGCCGTGCATGCCCGAGCGCTGCCAGTAGCGGTCGAGCAGCGCGGCAAACTCTTCGGCCGAGCGGCCCAGCAGGGCCTCGGGGATGAGCAAGTCGTAGCCGGTGCGGGCGCGGCAGGCCGCCAGCGCACCCCGCAGCGCGTGATCGTCGGCCGGCGCCGAGCGGTGCAGCAGCCAGTGGATGATATGCAGCGCGCCCGAGAGTGGCCCGCGCGCCGCCGGCAGGCGCGCCTCGTAGCTCTGCACGTACTGCTCGGTGTCGAGCAGCGCGATGCCGAGCTGGCGCGGGCTGCCGATCGAGAGCACGCTCGCGCGCTGGCGCGTCACCCCGATGCGGCGAATATTTCCCCAGCCGACGAATGCCGACGAGTGGCCCAGGTTCAGCAGTATGCCTTTGGTATCGAAGGTGATGCCGGCGCGCTGGTCGGTGCCGATCAGCCAGAATGCCACGCCGGTGGCCAGCGCCAGCAGCCCAAGCAGCACGACGCCAAGCGCCAGCAGCCGGCTGATTGGCGGCATCGCCAGCAGGCGCGCGCCCTCGACCAGGCACCAGCAGCCGACGATCCAGCACGCCAGCGCCACCAGCCGCAGGCGCGGCTGGTTCGGAATGATTCGCATAGAATGCCTCTCGGTAGTGGGTTGTCGGAAATGTGCGAGCGGCTTTGCTGGTTCTATTGTACGGGGTGCCGCGCCAGGCAACAATAGGCTGGCGGTACTTACCTGGCCTGGCCCGAGTGGGCCGCCGCATCTAGGCGCATGTGGGTTATGGTCACAGGCAGGGGCCGCTGGCGGCAGGCTATTTGGCGCTGCCCGGCGCTTTTCATGCGGCCCCGGCGGCCGTGCTAATCGGCCTCGCGCATGGCGCGCGGCGGCAGCAGCCACACCAGTGTTCCGGCGCCGGCCTCGAGCACCTCGGCGTCGACGCGGGCCAGGCCGCCTTTTCTCATCAGCACGCGCCCGCCGCTGAGTGTGGCCACCAGGCCGCTGAGATCGGGCTCGTGGCCAACCAGCATCACCCGCTCGGCGGCGCGGTGCTCGCCCAGCAGCGCCAGCAGCCGCGGCAGATCGCAGCCGGGCGCGAGTGCGTCGCTCAGCTGCGGCTCGAGGCCCAGCTCGCGCCCGACGATCGCGGCCGTCTCGTGGGCGCGCGTCAGCGGGCTGCTCAGCAGCGCGTCGAGCTTCAGGCCGAGCTTGCGCAGCCCGCGCGCCGCCGATTTCATCTTGGCGATGCCCTCTTTCGTCAGCGCGCGGCTGGCGTCGGTGCCGTCGGGCGCGGTCTCGGCCGCGACGCCGTGGCGCAAGAAGTACAGCTCCATTGGCCCCCCCTATGCTATAATGCAGCTCCAATCCGGGTTCGCTAGGCTTACGTCGGTGCTCTTTCCCGTGCCTACGCGGCCGCCTTCGCTCGGCAGAGTTGTACTTAGAAGCTGGCTGAAACTGGTGGTGGCCACGAATCTGTCGCCGCTCGCCAGAAAGGAGCTGCGCGAGGGACTATGCCCGCGCACTTCTCCTTTTCAGACAGTTTCTTATTCAAGAAAGCCTATTATGACACAAGTATCGGTGCCTGTGCTCGATTTTGGCGGGCAGACCGCGCAGCTGCTGGTGCGGCGCGTGCGCGAGCTGGGGGTCTATAGCGAGCTGCTGCCGCACGACGCCACGGAGGAGGCGGTGCGCCAGCTTAACCCGCGCGGCGTGATCCTCTCGGGCGGGCCGTCGAGCGTCTACGAGCCGGGCGCGCCGCAGATGCCGGCCTGGCTGCTGGGCGCCGGGCTGCCGGTGCTGGGCGTGTGCTATGGTATGCAGCTGCAGAGCTACGCCCTGGGCGGCCAGGTGGCGCCGCCGGCCGAGCGCGAGTTCGGCCCGGCGACGATCGAGCTCGGCGGCGACCACGCGCTGTTCGCGGGCACGCCACCGCAGCAGCTGGTATGGATGAGCCACGGCGACCGGCTTGAGGCCATGCCGCCGGGCTTTCGCTCGCTGGCCCACAGCGCCAACTCGCCATTCGCGGCCATGGGCGACGACGCCCGCCGCTGGTATGGCATCCAGTTCCACCCCGAGGTGGTGCATACGCGCTTTGGCCGCGAGCTGCTGCGCAATTTCGTGCACGAGATCTGCGGCTGTGGCAGCGACTGGCAGGCCGCCGGCTTTGTGGCCGAGGCGATCGAGCGGATCAAAGCCCAGGTCGGCGATGGCCGGGTGATCTGCGCGCTCTCGGGCGGCGTCGACTCGGCGGTGGCGGCGCTGCTGATCCACCGCGCCGTGGGCGAGCAGCTCACGTGCGTGTTTGTCGACAACGGGCTGCTGCGGCTGGGCGAGGCCGCGCAGGTTGTCGAAACCTTTCGTGAGCACTTGCACGTGCCGCTGGTGGCGGTCGACGCGGCCGAAGAGTTTCTGGGCGCGCTCGAAGGCGTGGCCGACCCCGAGCGCAAGCGCAAGATCATTGGCGAGAAGTTTGTGCGGATCTTCGAGCGCGAGGCGCAGCGCATCGGCGCGGTCGATTTCCTGGCGCAGGGCACGCTCTACCCCGACGTGATCGAGAGCAAAGCGCCAGACCGCCAGAAGGGCGTGACGATCAAGACGCACCACAACGTCGGCGGGCTGCCGGCCGATATGCGGCTGAAGCTGGTCGAGCCGCTGCGCTACCTGTTCAAAGACGAAGTGCGCGCGGCCGGGCTTGAGCTTGGCCTGCCGGAAGACTGGGTCTGGCGCCACCCATTCCCCGGCCCTGGCCTGGCGGTGCGCGTGCTCGGCCCGGTGAGCTGGCAGCGGCTCGAAACGCTGCGCAGGGCCGACGCGATCTTTATCGGCGAGCTGCGCGCGGCCGGGCTGTACCGCGCCACGCAGCAGGCGTTCGCGGTGCTGCTGCCGATCCAGAGCGTGGGCGTTATGGGCGACGGGCGCACATATGCTGATGTGATCGCGCTGCGCGCCGTAACCACCGAAGACTACATGACCGCTGACTGGGCGCGGTTGCCCGAGGATCTGCTGGCGCGCGTCAGCAGCCGGATCGTCAACGAAGTGCAGGGCGTGAACCGGGTGGTATACGACATTTCGAGCAAGCCGCCCTCGACGATCGAGTGGGAGTAGGCTGCGCTACGACCGCACGCGCAGGTCGGTCTGGCGGATCTTCAGCGCCAGGTCGGCGGCGAGGTTGCGCATCAGCACGAAGCCCAGCTCGAAATCTTCACGGCACAGCTCCATCAGGTCGGCGCGGCGTAGCGCCAGCAGCCGGGCCTCGGCCGAGCCGACGCGCGCGGTGGCGGTGCGAATGCCTTCGTCGACCAGCGCTACCTCGCCGAACGACTGGCCGGGCTTAAGGCGTGCCACCGTGGCCGGCGCGGCGGCGCCGGGCGCCTGCACCTGGATGTCGATCGCGCCGCCGAGGATAATGTACAGGCCATCGCTGCGCGCATTCTGCTCGAACACGACATCGCCTTCGCGCAGGCGGTGCTCGATGCAGATCTGCGAGATGCGCTCGAGCCGCTCCTGGCCCAGCTCATCGAAGATTTCGACGCGGGCCAGCATCGAGGCGTACGACATGCGGCTGCTCCTTTTTGACGGCTTCGGCCGCGCACTTGCCAGATCTTGCCAATTGTACGCCTACGCGGCGGGAAGTGGCAAAAAATGGCAGGAATTGCAACGGAATGTTATGCCCTGGGCCTGTGCAATTCATATTGGCGCGGTAGCCGCAAAGCTATTACCAAAGGCAGAACGCGGCGCTGTGGCGCAATAGCAATATGTACGGCATAGAAAAATTATTCATTGGAAATTTAACGGCCGGGTATATTTTATAGCAACTACGGATCGGCTCGGAGAAGCACCACGATCGTGCTCTCAATCGCGCAGGCTCCCAGATTGTGCTCGCACGATGTGCCGTCATCCAAGCTCATGTTCGGAGCCTACCGAACGCATCACGCCATTGCTATATGCGAGCAATCGCAGGCCAGTGGCGTGATGTGTTTTTATGTGTTGCTGGCGCGCAAGGCCGGCTCGGCCAGGGTGGCGCGCTCGGCCGCATTGGCCGGCTCGGCCAGGGTGGCGGCGGCAGCCAGCACCAGCGTGAGCCACACCACGTCGGCCATGAGCAGGTGCAGCAGCTGCATGTAGATCGGCGCCAGCAGCACCACATTCACCAGCCCGATGCCGAGCTGGCTGAGGAAGATCGCGATCAGCGCGCGGACAAACCAGCGCGTAGTGCGGCCGGGGCGGCGGGCGGCGGCGAACAGCCCGGTGTAGATCGTGAACAGGCCGACCAGCACCGCCAGGATTGGATGGATGATCCGCAGCTGGATGAGGAAATGCGCGGTCGGCGAGAAATCCTGGCGCACCCCCTGTGCCAGCGACTGAGCCGGAAACAGCGTGTCGCCGAGCGCGGTGATCGCGCCGGTGACGCCCACCACCACCGCGCCGCCGAGCGCCAGCCCGAGCACCAGTGCGAGCGTGCCCTGGCCACGCAGCCGCAGCGCGCGGCCGCCGGAAGCCCACCAGGCCGTCAGCGCGATCGAGCCGATCAGCAGGAACGTGTTCACCAGGTGAATGCCGAGCGACACCGCGCGCGCCACCGAGTCGTCTTTATCGGTCAGGCCGAGCAGCACCAGCCCGGCGCCCACCAGCGCCTCGGTGATCATGAAGAACATAGCCAGCCCGGCGCCGAGCCGCACCTGGTGGCCGCGCGGGTAGGCGCGCCAGGCCCACGCCAGCATGGCCACGGCGAGCAGTAGCGACCCGCCGCTGCTGATGCGGTGCGCGAACTCAACGAGCGTCTGGATGCGCGGCGCCTGCGGCACGATCTCGCCGTTGCACAGCGGCCAGTGGCTGCCGCAGCCGGCGCCCGAGCCCGAGGCGCGCACATATGCGCCCCACACGATCACCGCGAGGTTGTAGGCCAGCGTAGCCCAGGCGAAGCGGGCGTAGCGATTTACTCTCATTGGTGGCATCCCTCTAGAAGAACGATCGCCGCGAGCGCATGGTAGCACAAAGCGGCCCGGCCGCAAGCGCGTACAAAAAAGGGCGCTGGGGGCTGCGCCATCGCAGCTCCATACGCCCAGTCGTCAGCGCGCAGCACTAGCGCCATCGGTAGCGCCACGCCACTGACGGAGATAAGGAGCAAGTTCGACATACGCTCGCCGACAGTAGCCAACGGGCGCAGGAGACAGGCCGAGTTTGGTGTTTCACACCTTGGAACTAGGATTGGGCACTTCGTGTGTAAGTATATGATAAACCCTGTGCGAATGCGAGTCGCAGTGTTGGAGCGTTCTGAGTTTGGTAGGTTGGCGAATCAGGCCGCGCCGATATTGCGCTCGAGAATTTCGGCGACGTGCAGCCGGATGCCGAGCTGGTTGGCCAGCGGGGTGATCAGCTCGCGGCAGTTCAGCGCGTCGTCGAGCGTCGCGCAGTGCATCGTTAGGATCAGCTGATCGGCGGTGTTCTGGCTGAGCTCGAGTGTGGTGGGGCGGTTCTGGCAATCGACGATCGGCCAGCGATGGAGGATACTCGGCGCGCGCAGATTGCTGAGAATGTGCATCCGCGTGCTGTGGGCAATGCTCTGCTCGGCGCGCACGGCCTCGTAGACGCGCGTCTTCGAGATATACAGCTTCAGCGCGTCCATCACCTCGGCCACGGTTTTGTAGCTGAGGCCCAGAAAATACAGCAGGATGGCCAGGTCGCGCACGCGCCGCGAGATATGCGCCTGCGAGATGCCGTGCGGGTAGACGCGGAAGGTGTGGCCACAGGCCAGGCAGCGGTAGCGGTAGGCGAGCACCTGGCGGTCGCTGCGATCGCGCACAGGCTTGTAGACACGCTGGTGCAAACGGAGCAGTTTGCTGCGGCAGTTGGGCATTGGGCAGCTGCAGGGCGCTTCGATCTCTTCATCCGCGAGTGTTGGCAAGATGAACTGCAGGTTCATACGAACCTCTTTCCAAACGCGTTTGTACCTTTCTTTATAGCAGTAGGGCGCGCGTTTGTATGGAACAGGTTCGTATCTGGGGGTTAAGATTCTTTTCCTGATAATTGTCACAAGTTATACGAACTTGGTTTGATCTCTTTTGTTATGAGATGCCCTGCCCGGCGAAGCCGGGCGGGGCATCTCATAACAAAATGCGGGGGCGGCGAAGCCGCCCCGCACCCCACACCAGGCGAAACGAAAATGCGGCGCGAAGCGCCCCCCCACCAGGCGAAAGAAAGGGCGGCGAAGCCGCCCCGCACCCCAAGACCAGGCGAGTAGTAGAGGGCCTCGGCATCACGAGGCGGTTTCGCGCTCGGCCAGCGCCTCAAGCCAGGCGGCGGGTGGCGTGGCGACCCAATCGCGTAGGAACACGCCGTAGGAATGGCCGCCCACCGGGAAATCAGCGCTAGGGATGCGCTGGAACAGCACCTGTGACGCGGCGGGCAGCCAGCTGTCGGCGTTCTTCCAGACGTGGAATGAGTAGGCCAGGCCGGGGGCCGTGAGCACATAGCGCAGCGCCGAGACGAAGATCATGCCCTGGGTGGGAGAAATGCCCTGGTACGCCTCGCTGTCCATCCAGAAGCGGTCGATCGCGATGAACTGGCCCGGCTGAAGCGGCGGCAGCGTGTCGGCGTAGCGCCAGAGCGCCTGGGCGCACGGGTCGAACTCGCTGGCGGCGCGATCTTCGGGGCGCAGCGCCAGGAAGCAGTTGAAGCCGGTGACATTGCCGGCGCCATCGCGAAACACCGTCACGCCCTCGGGCTGGCGCGCAAACCAGCGCGCCGCCAGCGCAGCCGACTCATCGCCCTCGTGGCGGCGCACCATCTCGATCAGCGTGGGCCAGTCGGCGGCGCGCGGCGTATCTTCGACCAGGCCGGCGATATCGTTCCAGGTAAAGGTCGAGCGGATCAGCGGGTTGTCGTGGAGGTAGATCAGGTCGAGCAGCGCAAGGTACTGCTCGTGCGCGCGGGAGCGTTCGAACTCGGCCATGTAGAAGTTGCGGGCGCGGCGGTGCAGCTCGTGGTGCCAGGGCGGGTTGCGCCATTTGAGGTCGGCGGCCAGCGCCTCGCGCGCCAGATCGTGCGGGAAGATGCCGCGCGGCCCGGCCGAGATAAACGACAGCCCGCGCAGCCAGTCGAACAGCTCGCGCGCCTCGGGCGAGCCAAGCATGGCGGCCAGCAGCGGCTCGCCCATCACGCGCACCTGCGAGCAGGCTTCGAGCGCGGCGCGGTGGGCCACGCTGGGCACGCTGGCCACAAAGCGCTCGAGCAGCACGCGCACAATATCGGGCGTAGCCGTGCCATCGAAGCTGTAGCCAGGGCGCTGGATCAGCACCTCGACCGCGAGCGACAGCGCCAGTGGGTAGCCGCGCGTGAAGCGCAGCACCGGCTCGCGCTGCTCGGGCGGGATATTGCGGCGCTGCAGGTAGTCTTCGGCCTCGGCTTCGCTCAGGTTGCCGAGCGGCACCACCTGGGTGATCTCCTGCCAGCCAGGGTCGACGCGCCAGCTTGCGGCGGGCGGGTTGCGCCCGGCCAGCACCACCAGCGCCTGCTCGGGGATCTGCGGCAGAAACTGGTCGCGCAGCCAGCTATCGAGCGGGGTGAGCACCTCGTAAGTGTCGATCAGCAGCACGTGGCGCTGGGGCAGCGCCTCGAGCGGGCTGTCGGTGCCGAGGGTTTCGCGCAGCGCGTTGAGAAAGCCATCGGGCGTCGGCTGGACATTCCGGCCGTCGATCAGCCAGGCTGGCACATTCGCCTCGGCGCACAGGCGTGAGAACTCGCTCAGCAGCGTGCTTTTGCCAACGCCGCCAGGCCCATAGACGTGCAGCACCACAAAGGGCGGCTGCTCGTCGGCCAGGGCGGCGGCGAAGGTAGCCAGCTCGCCGGTGCGGCCCACGAAGCTGCGCCGGCGTGCCGAGGCCAGGCGCGCGCCGAGCCGTGAGCCTGGCACCACCGCCGAGGGTGCTGGCCGGGCGGGCGGGGCCGCGGTGGCCGGGCGGCCGGCGCGCTCAAGCGTGCCGTCGGCGATCGCCTGGTAGAGCGCGGTCGTCTCGGGGTCGGGCTCGACGCCCAGCTCGCGGTCGAGCACATCGCGGCAGATGCGGAACTGCGCCAGCGCAGCCGCCCGGTCGCCGGCCTGGTAGTGCAGGCGCATCAGCGCGCGGTGAAAGCGCTCTTGCAGCGGGTCGGCGTTCATGGCGTTGCGGGCGTGCACCAGCGCGCGATCCCAGCTCCCGCTCTGGGCATACGCCTCGATCAGCTGGTCGATCAGGTTGAGCCAGCGCTGCTGCCAGCGCTCGCGCTCGAGCCGCAGCCACTCATCGTAGGTGGCGCTATCGCGCACGCTGAAGCCGTCGAGGAAGGTGCCGCGGTACAGGCCGGCGGCCATTTCGAGCTGGTCGGTGCGGCGCGCGGCGGCGCCGGCCTGGGCGGGCTGCGCGGCGGCCTGGAAGCCGTGCAGGTCGACCCAGACGTCGGGGGTGGCCAGCCAGGCCAGCGTATCGCCCTCGGTGCGTAGCGGGAACAGCGGCAGGGCCTGGCGCAGCCGGGTGAGCGCGGTGCTGAGGCTGTTGCGGCCCTCGCGCTCGGAGCTATCTTCCCACAGCAGTGCGATGATCTGGCCGCGCGAGAAGCTGCGCTCGGATTCGGCGGCAAGGTAGAAGAGCAGCGCCTGGGCTTTTTGCGACGGCAGGTACAGTTCACGGGCGTCGTCGGCAAGCGACGGTGCGCCGAGTAAACGCAGCCTGAGCATGGCGGCAGCCTCCTTTGCGCGTGTGGGGCAGCGCGGACGCGGCTGGTATAAAGCGACGTTTTCAGATTTACAATTATAACATATTGCAGGCCCGCGCCAGGGTACCGTCAAGCCTGGCGCTCTTTGCCCCTGCCGAGCGCGCGCGAGGGGATTATTTTGGCGTCGTGGTGCGGCCGCAGAGCGGCCGCAGCTATAAGGGGGCTTCGGAGAATCTTGCACGGGCCTTGTAGCGGCGCTGCCTAGAGGCTGATCAGCTTCTGGCGCACGGCGATGCTGACTGCTTCGGTGCGGTTGGTGGCGCCAAGCTTGCCGAGGATATTCTGGACGTGGACTTTGGCTGTGCGCGGGGCGATCGACAGGAGCGCGGCGATCTCGCTGTTGCTGCGGCCCTGGCCCATGAGCGTGAGCACTTCGAGCTCGCGCGGCGTGAGCGCCTCGGGGCCGCCCGAGCTGACACCCACCACCAGGCGCGCCGCCACCGCCGGCGCGAGCAGTGTCTGGCCGGCGTGGACGCTACGGATCGCGGCCAGCAGGTCGTCGACCGAGGCGTCTTTGAGCAGGTAGCCCTGGGCGCCGGCGCGCAGCGCCTTGAAGATGAACTCGTCGGTGGCGTAGGTGGTGAGCACGAGGATGTGCGCGTCGGGCGAGTGCTCGCGGATGCGGCGCGTGGCCTCGGGGCCATCGACCACCGGCATCTGCAGATCCATCAGCACGACGTCGGGGCGCAAGCGCGCGAACAGCTCGAGCGCCTCCTGGCCATTGGCCGCCTCGCCGACGATGGCGATCTCGGGTTCGTCTTCGAGCACGGCGCGCAGCCCCTCGCGCACAATGCGCTGGTCTTCGACGATCAGAATTTTGATCGGTGTCATACGCTCTCAGCTTTCGGTGGCGCGGGCAGCGGAATGGTGAGCTCGACGATCGTTCCGGCGCCAGGGGCGCTCTCGACGCGCAGCGTGCCGCCGGCCAGCCGGGCGCGCTCGCGCAGGCTTAGTAGCCCGAAGCCGCCGCTGCCATTCGGGCGGGCGAGCTCGCCTGGGGCAAAGCCCGCGCCGTCGTCGCGCACGGCCACGCGCAGCGCGCCGCCCTCGACATCCGACGCGACGCTCACCACGCTGGCGTGGGCGTGCTTCTCGACATTTTGTAGCGCCTCTTGCACCACGCGCAGCACCTGGGTAGCGGCAGCGTGGCCAAGCCGGGGCGCGGCGCCGGTATGGCTGTAGCTCGCAGCCAGGCCGCTGCGCTCGGCGAAACGCGCGGCGAGGTCGGCCAGCGCCTGGCCAAGCTCAGCGCCATCCACCAGCGGCGCCGCAAGCGTCCAGACGCTGCGCCGCACATCTTCGAGCGACTCGCGGGCCAGCTCGTGGGCGCGGGTGATCCGCGCGCGGGCGCGCGCCGGGTCGCGATCGAAGCCGCGCTGCGCGGCCTCGAGCTGCATCGTGACGGCTGTAAGGCCCTGCGCGATCGTATCGTGCAGCTCGCGGGCGAGCCGGTTGCGCTCGGCCAGCGTCGCCGAGAGGCGCGCCTGGTCGTACAGGCGCGCGTTTTCGATCGCCACAGCGGCGGCGTTAGCGAACGGCTGGAGCAGCCGGGCGTCGGCGTCGGCGAAGGGCGACTCGGGGCGGTCGCGCAGCTCGAGCGCGCCGATCGTGCTGCCCTTCGACACCAGCGGCAGCACCAGGCCGCGCTCGCTCACGATCGGCGCCATGTTCGCCAGCGTGGCCTGGCCCCACAGCTCGCTGGCGGTGAGCGCCGGATGGTCGGGCTGCGAAGGCACGGCGGCCGCCAGGCTGAGGTCGTCGTCGTCGGGCAGATCGCGCAGCCAGACGCGCGCCTGACTGGCGCGGGCCAGCGCGCGCCCGGCGGCGGCCACCTGCTCGAGCACCGTGGCCAGGTCGAGGTCGCGCGTCAGCGTCGCGGTGATCTCGGCCAGCTGGGCCAGGTAGTCGCGCTGCTGCGCCAGGTCGTGGGCCAGGCGGCTGGCGCGCCGGCGCGCGGCGGCCTGCTGCAACGACAGATGCACAAACGCATAGGTGAATGTCATAAACGTGCCATAGCCGAATGTTGGGAACAGAAACGCGATCAGCTCGTGCTCGCCGCTCAGCCAGATTCCCAGGTTCATCATGCCCAGCAGCCAGAGGCCGGTCAGCAGCACGCGGCCGGCCGGGTAGGCCAGCGCGGCGTAGATCAGCGGCAGAATGAAGATCAGCGGCTGCAAGAACGATTCGCGCATCTGCGACTGTATCGCCAGGCACACCAGGCTCAGCAGCAGCAGGAATGCCCAGAGCCGGCGCCAGATCCACAGCGAGAGCGCCGAGCGGATGTCGATCAGCAGCAGCAGCGCGAGGTAGGCCAGCACCAGCAGCGTATACAGCGCCGGGCGGAGCGCCAGCCTGCCGCTGAGCAGCGAGAGCGTCAGCAGCAGCGCCGAGGGCAGGGCGCTGCTGAGAAAGCCTGCCCACATCACTAGGCGGCCAACGTCGATGTCTTCGAGGTTCGGCGGCCGGGTGAAGGCTTCGGCGAGCCTGCGGGTGTGTGTTGGCGTTGCCATGCTTTGTGCGGTTGTGGCGCGCCGCAAGGTTCGCCGGCGGCGCGCCAGAGTACTGTCACGGGTGCGGGTGCGAGCCGCGAATGCCGCTCATGTGCGCGGGCCACCGGCGCGGCGTGCGCGGCGGCTCGTGCCCGGCGTGCTAGGCCGGATCGCCCTGGGAAGGGATCGGCACCACTGCCAGCGTGCAGCGCGAGACGCACACCAGCTTGTCGTCGTCGTCGACGATGCGGATATCCCAGATCTGGGTTGTCTGGCCGACGTGCAGCGGCGTGCCGATCGCCTTAAGCGTGCCGGAGCGGCGCGGGCGCACGTGGTTGGCGTTGATCTCGAGACCGAACACGACCTTGCCGGGCGGGGCGTTCAGCATTCCGCCAACGCTAGCGACCGACTCAGCCAGCGCCACCGAGGCGCCGCCGTGCAGGTAGCCGAACGGCTGCTGGTGCGCTGGCGTCACCGGCATGGTGGCCACTATGCGCTCGGGTGTGGCCTCGGGGAACTCAATGCCCAGCGTTTTGCCGAGCCAGTCGCGATCGAGCATCGCGGCGCTGATGTGTGACATGGGTGCCTCCGCCTCTTGCGCGCGGCCAAACCAGCTAGCCGGCGGTGGCATCATTATACCGCCTCAGGCGTGCGACAGCGCGGCGCCAGCAGCGCGCCGGCCAGCCAGCGCGCGCGCCGCCAGGTACAGCAGGAAGCCTACCGGCCCCAGCATCAGCACGCACAGCAGCACTGGCGCCATGATCCAGGCGCTCACGCCGCGCTCGCGGCTATCGAGGTAGGCCCAGCGCCCCACGAACAGGTCAAAGGCCAGGAAGTGCGCCCAGGCGATTGTGGCGCCGGCGGGCGTGCCCAGCAGCGCGGCCACACCGGCCAGCGTGGGGTTGGCCAGGGCGGGCAGAAGCTCGGCCAGGCGCGGCAGCACCAGCACCAGGTAGAGCAGGGCCGGCGCGGCCGACACCAGCGGCGAGCGCATGATGCGCTCGGTGGCGCGCCAGCGCGGCAGGGTGATCATCAGCAGCCAGAATGGCAGCACCAGCAAGTTGCTGAGCGAAAAGATCGTTTCCAAGGTCTACTCCTGTTCTTCGCGGATCAGCGCCAGCCCGGCGACGATCAGCAGCAGCGCGAGGCCGGCCATGAGCGGCGTGCGCAGGCTCTGGAGCGCGCCTGCCACTGCCGCAGCCGCGGCCAGGTAGAGCGGCGCGAGCCACTTCGCCAGCGCGATCAGCGGCCAGATCATCCAGCAGATCCACCACGGGAAGTGCGCGCGCCCCTGGCGCTCGGCCGCCCACGCGGCGCCGGCGCGCTGGCCATGGTTGCTATGCGAATGGCACATTGCCTGTTCCTTTCTGTTGAAGCGTTTAGAGCGATCATCGGCGTAGAGCACAAACCGCTCACAATTCCGCCGAAGGCTGAGCGCGCCAGCTGCGTAAACCCTGGAAGCTATTGCAACGGAGCGCAGCGCCGGAGCCAGGCGAACGCGGGGCAGCGCCCCGCGCTCGCCTGGCTGATCAGGCCGCCTCGCGTGCCCTGCCCAGGCCGATCGCCGCGCCAGCCGCCAGCAGCGTGCCGGCCAGCCATGCGCCAGCCGCCGCCAGGGTGGCTGCGTCGGGGGCCAGCAGCGGCTGGCCGCGCAGCGCTTGCCACGTCACCAGCGCCATCAGCCCTAGGTAGCTCAGGCCGGCGATCAGCACCAGCGCCAGCCGCCGGCGGTCGCTCAGGCGCAGGGGCCAGCCGCGCGCCAGCAGCAGGCCGATGATCGGCAGCACCTGGAGCGCGTGCAGGCCGATGAAATGGCCGATCCGCAGGTCGCCGCCGATCGTGCTCCAGCCGGTGATCGGCATGCCCGGGCCGCCGTCGGCCACGCCGACGCTGTGCGCGCCGATGATCGGCAGCCCCTGGCCGGCCTTTGCCGCCGCGAGCTGCGCCGCAGTTGGCATGGTCATCAGCGCGCCCAGCGCGGCGCCCACCAGCGTGAGCAGCAGGCCCAGCCGCAGCGACCACGCGAAGGCCCGGTCGGGTAGGCGCTGGAACAGCAGCAGGATCGCGGCGACCAGGTTCATCAGCCAGATCACCAGCACAAACGAGCCCATGAAGTTAAACATCACGCCGTCGAAGGCCGTGCTGAAGTTGAAGTGGCTGGTGGTGCCGCGCAGCACCTGCGTGATGATCACCACCGTCTCGATAAAGAACGCCAGCAGCGAGACATACGACACCAGGCCGATCCAGAAGCGCCGGCCCTGCACAAACGACAGGATCCACAGCAGCGTGAACGAGTACATCGCGATCGAGATCGAGAACTTCAGCGGCTTGAGCCAGGCCGGCGCGCCGGCGATCACGCGCGGGTCGAAGAGCACCCCGGCGATGCTGGCGATCAGCGAGATTAGCATCAGCACGCCCAGCAGCGTGAGCGCGCGGTTGGCGGCATAGGCGCGGCGCAGCGCCGCGATCGGGTTGCGCAGCCCGCCGGCGCGCGGCAGCTGCGTGGCGATCGGTTGAGCGGATGGTCGTAGCATTGGGTTCCTCACTTGCCGTATATGTGGTCGGTTGCTGGGGCTATGGTAGCGCGCGCGGCCGCCGGGGGCATCGGCTTTCGAGGCTATCTTGCGCGGGCGGATGGACGAGCGGCGCGCTAGTTATTTCGGACTATGGCAGAGCGGAGAGCGGTGGAGCGGAGAGCGAGGGGGCGGTACGGGTGTGACGATACATGTCGCACGTATGTGCTATGCTGGTGGCACACCACTCGCCCGGCAAACAAGCGTTTTAGCGCATACTGATGGGGGAAACGAGTATGGCGTACCGAGGAATGACCGAGGAAGAGATTGCGGCGTTTGTGCACGAGTTCCGCGCGTTTCAGCTGTGGCGCGAGTTTGTGAGCTACGCCCGCGACATCTACGGCGCCGCGGCCGAGCGCGTCGAGGTGACGACAGCAGCCGAGCGGAATGTTGGCTGCAGCTACCTGGTGATCGACCTGATCGGCGTCTACGACGCGCGCCGCCGCCCGCTCGAGCCCGACTTTACCACCGCGTGGTGGCAGGCGATGTTTCGCGAGTGCTTCCCCGACGATGAGCTGTGCGACGAGGACGCGCACGAAGATTGGATCGAGGCCATGATCGGCGAGCGCCGCGCCGGGCTGGTGGTGCCCGCCGGCGGCTTCGACGTGTTTCTGGCCAGCCGGCCGCCGCGCCGCCGCTTCACCGCGCTGTTTGTCGATGAGCTGCCGGCGCTGAGCGCCGTGCCGCCCTTCGCGCGGTGCGCCCAGCCGGCGCGAGCCTAGCCTGCGGCGCGGCGGGCTGCGCTGCTGTGGCCCGGGGCGGCGCCTGGCGAAGCGGGGCGCACAGGCTGAAACCAGGCCGGCCTCGCTCGCTGTACCAAAACCGGCAGGTCGCTGGCTCTATGGTGAGGGTTCGGGGCGGCATTGCCGCCCGAACTTGCTTTGTGTAATGCCCTGCCCAGCCTTGCCGAGCAGGGCATTATACTAAATTCGCTTGATTACTTACACTTACTTTGGTGGGGGTTCGGGGGCGGCGAAGCCGCCCCTCATTCGTTTTCTTGTGCGGCGCCCGGTGCCGGGCGCCTGAAAACACAAGTAATCAACACGAGTTACGCGGTGTCCTCCCGCGTGGGAGGCTTGGAGGGCGCAAGCCCTCCAAAATTATCTCTTTTTGGCCGGTCGCGGCCACGGCCGTGGCCGCGACCGGCCAAAAGGAAGTTTTCGGGGGCGGCAAAGCCGCCGCCAAACCCCCACCGCGTAACTCGTGTAATCAAACGGAGTTGGTATCAAAAGGGGCTTGACAGATTTTGAAAGCCATGCAATAATTCTAAATGTATTAGATAAATCGAGAGTATATAGGCATGGGCAGCACACACCGGCGCGAGCGCCAGCGCGAGCAAACCCGCGACGAGATCAAAGCCACGGCGCGCCAGCAGATGGCCGAGAGCGGCAGCGCGGGGCTTTCGCTCAGCGCGGTGGCGCGCGCCATGGGCCTGAGCACGCCGTCGCTGTACTACTACTACGCCGACCGCGACGCGCTGCTGACGGCGCTGATCATCGACGCATTCGACGCGCTGGCGGCGGCGGTCGAGGCCGCAGTGGCACCGCTGCCGCCCGGCGCATACGCCAGCCGCATGCTTACCGCGCTGCTGGCCTACCGCGGCTGGGCGCTGGCCCACCCGGTCGATTTCCAGCTGATCTATGGCACGCCCGTGCCCGGCTACCACGCGCCGGCCGAGCAGACGGTGCCGGCGGTGCGACGCAGCGTGGCGGTGCTGCTCGAAACCTTGCAGGCGGCCTACACGGCCGGCGCGCTGCGGCCGCGCCCCGAGCACGAGCAGCTGCCGGCCGATCTGCGCTTCACGCTGATAACGACCACGGGCGAGGCCGTGGCCGCGCCAGTGGCGGTGATCGCGCTGGCCGGCTGGTCGCTGGTTCACGGCATGATCATGCTCGAGCTGTTTGGCCACCTGGGGCCGACGCTGAGCGACCCCGACGCGTTTTTCCGCCACCAGGTTGCCAGCTACCTCGCGGATGTGGGGCTGGTGGTGCCACCGAGCGCCTGACGTTACCGGAAGCTTGCGCGATCCGCCCGCGCCATGCCTGCGCGAGCGTGGCTTCGTGCTGTCGCAAAACCGCTACCCCGAGCCGATCAACAACGGAATTAAGAGGCGCGCTGCCGAAGTGCGAGCGTGCCAACAGCGTAAGCCCTGATTGTTCAGAAGGAGCAAGACCATGGAACCACAGCAGCTGCATGTTGTTTTTGGAACCGGCCCGCTCGGCAGCGCCACGGCGCGCGCGCTGCTGCGGCGCGGCCAGCGCGTGCGGATGGTCAACCGTAGCGGTGCAGCCGGCGCGGCCCCAGCCGGCGCCGAGGTGCGCCGCGCCGACGCCTACGACGCGGCCGCCGTGCGCGAGGCGTGCGCCGGCGCCACCGCCGCCTACCAGTGCGCCCAGCCAGCCTACCACCAGTGGCCCGAGCTGTTCCCGCGCCTGCAGGCCAGCATCATCGAGGGCGTGGCCGGCGCCGGCGCCAGGCTGGTGGTGGCCGAGAACCTGTATATGTACGGCGAGGTGAGCGGCCCGCTCGGCGAGAGCCTGCCGTTCAACGCCACCACGCGCAAGGGCGCGGTGCGCGCGCGCATGGCCGAGGCTGTGGCCGAGGCCCACCGCTCGGGCAAGCTGCGCACCACCGCCGCCCGAGGCTCGGATTTCTACGGGCCGGGCGTGCTCGAGTCGGCGCTAGGCGATCGGGTGTTCGCGCCGGCGCTGGCCGGCAAATCGGCCAGCGGCACCGGCAGCCTCGACGCGCCGCACTCGTTCACGTATATCGACGACTTTGGCGAGGCGCTGGCAGTGCTGGGCGAGCGCGACGAGGCGCTGGGCCGCGCCTGGCATGTGCCGAACGCCGCGCCGCTGACGCAGCGCCAGATCTTCGGCATGCTCTTCGACGAGCTGGGCCTG
The DNA here is from genome assembly GCF_046328425.1 of Kouleothrix sp. NCBI lineage: Bacteria > Bacillati > Chloroflexota > Chloroflexia > Chloroflexales > Roseiflexaceae > Kouleothrix > Kouleothrix sp. The sequence goes on along the minus strand of NZ_JAXLWP010000042.1, from coordinate 7,013 downwards.
CCGCCCAAGTTCGGCAGCGTCGGCCGCACCATGATGCGCCTGGCCGGGCTGTTCATCGTGGGCGCGCGCGAGACAGTGGAGATGATGTACGAGTTCGAGCGGCCGTTTGTGGTGGACAGCAGCGCCTACGAGCGCGCGTTTGGCGGCCAGGCCACCGACCTGCGCGCGGGGCTGCGCGCCACGATCGCCTGGTATCGCGCCCACGCCGCCGCGCCCCATGGTACAATCGCCGGCACTGTTTCCAGTTAGCTTGCGAGGCTTCCTATGTACCTGGCAGCGAATACGCGCTACGACAGCATGCAGTACCGGCGCTGCGGCCGCAGCGGCCTGCGCCTGCCCGCGATCTCGCTCGGGCTGTGGCACAACTTCGGCGGCGTCGACCGGCTCGAGCAGTGCCGGGCGATACTGCGGCGGGCCTTCGACCTGGGCATCACGCACTTCGACCTTGCCAACAACTACGGCCCGCCGCCTGGCTCGGCCGAGGAAACCTTTGGCCAGCTGCTGCGCCAGGAGCTGCGGCCGTACCGCGACGAGCTGATCATCTCGACCAAGGCCGGCTACCTGATGTGGCCCGGCCCGTATGGCGAGTGGGGCTCGCGCAAATACCTGCTCGCCAGCCTGGATCAAAGCCTGCGGCGCATGGGGCTGGAGTACGTCGACATTTTCTACCACCACCGGCCCGACCCAAACACGCCGCTGGAGGAGACGATGGGCGCGCTCGACCAGGCGGTGCGCAGCGGCAAGGCGCTGTACGCCGGCATCTCGAACTACCAGCCCGAGCAGACGCGCCAGGCCGCTGCGATCCTGCGCGAGCTGGGCACGCCCTGCCTGATCCACCAGCCCAGCTACAGCATGTTCAACCGCTGGGTCGAGGATGGGCTGCTCGAGACGCTCGACGCCGAGGGCATCGGCGGGATCGTGTTTTCGCCGCTGGCGCAGGGCCTGCTGACCGATAAGTACCTTGGCGGCATCCCCGAGGGCTCGCGCGCCTCGAAGCCCCACGGCTTTCTGCGGCCCGAGCACGTGACCGATGAGAAGCTGGCGAAGGTGCAGCGCCTGAACGACCTGGCGCGCGGCCGCGGCCAGACGCTGGCACAGCTTGCGCTGGCCTGGGTGCTGCGCCACTCGGCCGTTACCTCGGCGCTTATCGGCGCCAGCCGCCCCGAGCAGATCGACGATGCGGCCGGCGCGATTGCCAACCTGCCGCTTGCCGCCGACGAGCTGCAGGCGATCGAGCAGATCCTGGCGGGGTAGCGCGCGTGGCGATCTCTTCACGCGGCGGGCACGATTCGGCACGCCGCGGCGGCCGTTCTCGGCTTATAGTAGAGCCAGCGGTGGGCGCCGGTCAATACCAGCCCGCCAGGCGCGGCGGGGCGAAGTGGCGGCCGGCCAACCCAGCGAGGAGGTGTGCGATGACCGAGAAACGAATCGATGAGCCGAGCGACCTGGCCGAGCCTGGGCACCTGGAGCGCGCGTATATCGAGCAGTACCTGCGCAGCCAGGGCCACACGCTCGCCAGCCTGGCAACCCTGCCGAAGCCGCAGGCCGAGCTGCTGATGCGCGCCGCGTCGCTGTACGCCTCCGCGCACCTGGCCGAGGTTGAAACGCGCTCGCACCTGGTCGAAGACATGCACGGCGGCACGGCGCCCATGTAGCTACTCCGGCACCTATGCTGTATGGTCGGGGTTCGGGGGCGGCGCAGCCGCCCCCGAATTTCTTTGTGTGTAGCCACGCCGGCATCTATGCTGTATGGCGGGGGGCGGGGGCGGCGCAGCCGCACCCGAATTTCTTTGTGTGATGCCCTAAACGGCGAAGCCGCGCAGGGCATCACACAAAGAGCGTGATCAAGCAGAGATGCTATAATCTAGCACTCCCGTGTGCATGGTCATCTTCCACTCGCCGCCGACGTTGGCGTACACCTTGCAGACGCGCCCGCACCAGTGCTGCTCGCGGCCCGCGCCGTCGCGCCAGAGTGTGTCGATATCGACAACCGCCAGCGCGCCGTCGCCCTCGTTCGAGATCGCGATCCGGCGTATGGCGCGGCGGTTGTGCACCAGCGCGTGAGTGTCGAACAGCGCCTGCCAGCCCGCGCGCCAGCGCTGCGCGTCGAAGCGGCCTAGCTCGAGCACCCACGTGAGCGGGTCGTGGTCGGCGGCGGTTGGCGGCCACGGCCAGACCATGTCGGGGTGAAATAGCGTCAGCAGCAGGTCGGCGTCCTGCGTGTCCCAGGCGCGCGTCTCGCGCCCGACGATCTCCTCGATCTGGCGATATGCCTCGTCCATCCGATCCACAATGCCTCCGTTGGCGTGGCGCTTGCCGTGCGGTACCTGCCGCAACTATACCACGGATGCTCGTGGCCGCGCCCACCCGATGCGCGAACATAGGCGGCGCGCGGCGACCTGCGCTTTTGGCCTGTTTCTTGCACGGCGCGTACGAGCGCCGGCGCTCGCAGTTGCGGAGATGCTGTGGACGAAATTCGCGTCACAAGCTGGAACGAGCTGAATGAGCAGCTCTACGCCAAATCATGGCAGGCGCAGATTGGGCGCTTCCGCTCGACCGAGGTGTTTCGCGGCATGCCCGACGCGTCGTTCGACCTGCTGACCAGCCTGATGCGGCTGGGGCCGGGGTTCGGGCAGCTCGAGCAGCACCTGCTGCGCACCTTCCGGCGCTACGCCCACCGCTACGCCTCGCCGTCGGACTCGGTGTGGAACTGGCTGGCGGTGGCGCAGCACCACGGCCTGCCCACGCGCATGCTCGACTGGACCTACTCGCCGCAGGTGGCGCTGCATTTCGCTAGCTACGACGCCTACGAGCACCACCGCGACGGCGTGATCTGGTGCGTCGACTACGTGGCCTCTAACCGGCTGCTGCCCGAGCGGCTGCGGGCGCTGCTGCGCGACGAGGGCGCCGATATGTTCACCGCCGAGATGCTTAACCGCGCCGCCGCAAGCCTCGCCGAGTTCGACCGGCTGGCCGCCGAGCCGTTTGTGGTGTTCTTCGAGCCGCCCTCGCTCGACGACCGGATCGTCAACCAGTTCGCGCTGTTCTCGCTGCTCTCGAGCAACGCCGTGCGGCTCGACCACTGGCTGGCGGCGCAGCCGGGCGTGGGGCGCAAGCTGGTGATCCCGGCCGAACTGCAGCGCGAGGTGCGCGACAAGCTCGACCAGGCGAATGTCACCGAGCGCGTGCTGTTCCCCGGCCTCGACGGGCTAAGCCGCTGGCTGGCGCGCTACTACCGCCCCAAAACCGGGTAGCCTCGCGAGGTTTCTGGAAGTTGGCGGAAATAGGTGCCGGTATTGGCGAGCGCGTGGTTGGATCATGCCTCAGGGCGCGCCGGCCGGTGTGGCCGTAGCCTGAGGCCTGCGCCACCGGCGCCGCAATCGCGCCGGCGCCAGTTCCGCCACCATACGGCCTTGCTTACACCAACTCCGTTTGATTACTTGTGTTTTCTTGTGCGGCGGGGGGCCCCGCCCGGGGCCCCCCCCCCACAAAACAAAAGGGGGGGGGGGGCGGGGGCGCCCCCCCCCCCCCCCCACCACACAGCTAGATTTGTTTTCCCATCCCGGCTCGGGGGACGGGTCGAAAGACTTCGCACGCGCCTTGCTCTGCGCCTACGCATAAAAATCGACATGGAAGCGCCGCTGGAAGCGCCGCAGCTCTTTGAGCACCGGGCGGCCGAGCGCGCCAATCAGCAGCACGTTCGTCAGCGCGCGCAGCGAATCCCAGGCCAGCGAGGTGGTGGCGTAGAACGCCCAGTAGCGCTGCAGCGTCGCGCCCAGGCCCAGGCCGGGCTGCCAGTACAGCGCGCCGGCGCCGATCAGCGGCCACGACCACAGGTTCATGAGCGCGCCGAACAGCAGGCCCCAGGCGTAGCCATACGCGCACAGCAGCAGCAGCTCGGCGCGCCCGCCCGGTGCGAGCCGGCGCGCCAGCGGCCGCAGCGCGCCGGCGCCCAGCCCCATCCAGCCCATCACAAACATCTGGAATGGCATCCACGGCCCTACGCCGCCGGTGAGCAGCGCCGACACCAGCAGCGACAGAGCGCCCAGCAGAAAGCCGAAGCGCGCGCCATACGCGTAGCCGGCCAGGATCACCAGAAAGAAAAACGTCGGCGCATCGCCGGGGCCGGCCGGCAGCCGCAGCACCGCGTTGATCGCCGTGAGCATCCCGAGCACCGCCACGGTCTTGGCGTTCAGCCGCCCGGCCGCTAGGTCGGCCACCAGCAGCGCCAGTAGCGCCGGCCCGAGCACCGCGAAGATCAGCGGCGCGTCGGCGGCGTGCGCGCTCTGCTCGTTGAGCGCCCGGCCCGCGAGAAAGAATGGGTAGAGAAACGCCGCCGCGCCGAATGCGCAGAGCAGCGCCAGCACCGCCGTGCTGGCCAGGCCAGGCCATTTGGATGCTCTTGGCTGTGTGATCATCGCGTCCCCCGTCTCTGAGCGGTTGAGTATACCATTATTTTGGGGCCGCGCGCGGTTGCATCGCGCAGATCTGCAGGGTATACTGGTGCCGAAGCCATGCGCTGGCAACGATCTTGCCGGCATGGCTGCCAGGGCTACCTGGCTGCCAAAATGGCACGCCTAAATTTACCTGCTCTTCATCTCCGCATAATACTTCGCGCGTATAGGTTGGCTATGGAAATCGAAGCGAAATTTCGGGTCGACGACGGCGGCGTGTTTCCGGCGCTGCTGGCGCTCGGCGCGCTCGGGCCGTTTCGCCTCGTGCCCGCGCCCGAGGTCGAGGATCAGCTGAATGTGTATTTCGATACCGCCGACCGGCGGCTGCGCCAGGCGCGCTATGGCCTGCGCGTGCGCCTGATCGGCCAGCGCCGCATCGCGACGCTGAAGGGCGCCGCTACCGTGCGCGATGGCATGTACGAGCGCGACGAGTGGGAGGCCGAGATCGGCCCGAGCGACGACCCGGCCGATTGGCCGGCGGGCGAGCTGCGCGATCGCGTGCTGGCGCTGCTGGGCGGCGCCCCGGTGGCGCCCGAGCTGTCGATGCGCACGCTGCGCCACCACGTCTACGCCGAGCGCGGCGGCGCGCGCGTGGCCGAGCTGAGCCTCGACGAGGGCGATATCAGCGCGGGCGGCCTGGCGCAGCATTTCCGCGAGCTTGAGGCCGAGCTGCTGCGCGATGGAACGCGCGCCGACCTCGACGAGCTGGTGGGGCTGCTGCGCGCGCGCTTTCCGCTGGCGCCCGAGAACCGCAGCAAGCTGGCGCGCGGCCTGGCGCTGCTCGACGAGGCCAACGCGCAGCACGGTGGATAGCCCGGCGGGCGGCAGGCTGCGCGCAAACCACGCTAACCCGGCCCGCGAACGCCCTATGGCCGGCCTGCCCTCGAACCGACTGGGCCAGGCGCTCGGCGAGCTGCTGGGTGCATCGCTCGAGGTGTACTCGAGCGGCGCGCGCTGGTGCGCCCTCGACCGCGCGGCGAGCTAGGCCCTTGAGAAAGGGAACTATGACTATGACCGAAACCCTGGCGAGCGAGCTGATCCCCCTGCCGCGCGCCGCCGCCTCGGAACTGGCGCTGGCGCTGTTCGACGCTACTGCCGAGGCGCACAAGCTTGGCGCGCGGGCGCGCACGCTGCTGTGGCTCGCCGCCGAGGCCGCCCAGCGGGCCGGGCAGCTCGCCGATGCGCGCGGCGAGCGGCTGGGCCGCGACATGGTGCTGGCTGCGCGGCTGCCGCATCTCGACGCCGAGCAGCAGGCGATCGTCGCCGGGGTTGTGGCCCTGCAGCGCGAAAAGCCCCGCCCCAACCGCGAGTCGGTGCTGGTGTGGCTGGGCGAGAAAGGTCAGCGCAGCGCGCTGGCGCTCGCGGCGATTGTGCGCCTCGCGCGCGGGCTTGCCGGGCTGCCGGCCTCGCTGTTCGTGGCCGCCGAGGGCGATGCCACCGTGCTGCTGGCCGGCGGCGAGGCGCCCGCGCAGGCGCTTGCGGCGGCCGAGCAGGCCGCCGGGCTGTGGCGCGACGCGATCGGGCCGCTGGTGGCGCGCCTGGCCGATGCCGCCAGCCCTGCCGATGCTCGCTCGCCGGCTGCGCCCGCGCCGCTCTGGCTCGCGGCCGAGCGCGACGGCATACTGGCGGCCATTCGCCCGCTCAGCGCCGACCTTGGCGCCGAGCCGGTGGCCGAGTCGTCGCGCCGCGCGCTGCGCCGCTTCTTCGATAAACTGCTGGCGCGCGAAGAGGCGGTGCTGAAAGACGAGGACCCGGAAGACGTGCACCAGATGCGCGTGGCTACCCGGCGGCTGCGCGCCGCGCTTCAGACGCTTGCGGGCGTGTACGAGCCCGACCTGATCCGCCGCTACCGCAAGGGCCTGCGCCGGATCGCCCAGTCGCTCGGTGTGGTGCGCGACGCCGACGTGTTTCTCGAGCATCTCGATGCGCAGAGCGCCGCACTTGGCCCGCTGCTGGCGGCAGTGCGCGCCGAGCGCGCGCACGCGCGCGCCGCCCTGCTGGCCGATCTCGAGTCGCGGCGCTACCGCAAGTTCAAGCGCGAGTTCGCCGAGTTTCTCAGTACGCCCGGCGCCGGCGTGCTGCCGCCGCCCGAGCCCGGCGTGAACCAGCGCGTGCGCGATTTCGCCGGCTCGGCGATCTGGCGGCGCTACGAGCTGTGGCGCGCGTATGAGGGTGCCCTGCACGGCGCCTCCGACGAGACGCTGCACCAGGCGCGGATTGCCGGTAAGCGCTTCCGCTACACGCTCGAGTTCTTCGCCGAGCCGCTCGGCCCGCGCGTCGAGCAGGTGCTCGAGCCGCTGATCGCGCTGCAGGAATGCCTTGGCTCGCTGCAGGATATTGTCACCGCCCGCGCGCACGTCGCCGCGCTGGGCCTGGCCGGCGAGCCCGGCGCCCAGGCGTACCTGGCCGAGCGTGCCGCCGATCGCACCGCGCTGCTGGCCGAGCTGTCCAGGCTGTGGGATAAAGTCGATAGCGCAACCTATCGCCGGCACTTGTTCGAGCTGATCGTGAAGGTCTAGCGCCTGCGGCGAGCGCCGCCCAAATCTGGTTGCTCGCGTG
>NZ_JAXLWP010000041.1:0-54347 GCF_046328425.1 Kouleothrix sp. | reverse complement strand
GCGGGGCGCTGGTGCAGATCCGCGAGGGCTACGATCAAGACGACGAGGGCCAGTCGGTCGCGTCCGAGATCGCCCGCCTGCTCGCCGGCAGCGAGTACCGCCCGCGCGATATCGCGATCATGTATCGCACCAACGCCCAGTCGCGCGCGGTGGAAGAGGCGCTGATCGCGCGCGGCCTGCCCTACCAGCTCGTCGGCGGCACGCGCTTCTACGAGCGCAAAGAGATCAAGGACGCGCTGGCCTACCTGCGCCTGGCCTATAACCCGAACGATAGCATCGGCTTCAGCCGGGTGCTCAACTGGCCCGGCCGCGGCATCGGCGAGCGCACCGAAGACGAGCTGAACCGCTGGGCCGCCAGCCTGAGTGTGCCAAACTACGTGGCGCTGCAGCTGCTGGCCGAAGAAAGCCAGGCCGATGACGCCGCGCTCTCGCCGCCCGATCTGCCGGCCGCCCGGTCGCCGTTCAATGCGCGCACCAAAACGGCGCTGCTCGGCTTCCTGCGGCTGATCGACGAGCTGATCGAGCAGCGCGCCAAGGGCAGCCTGGGCGAGCTCATGGATTTCCTGTTCGGCCGGGTCGGCTTCCACGAGGCGCTGCTGCGCGAGCACGGCGAAGACGAGGGCGCCGAGCGCTGGAGCAACGTGATCGAGCTGCGCAACGCCGGCGAGAACTACGTCAACCTGCCGCGCGAGAACCAGCTGCCGGTGTTTCTCGAAGAGGTCGCGCTGGTGTCGGATATCGACCAGGTCAAAGAGGAGCGCGACACCGTCACCTGTATTACGCTGCACCAGGCCAAGGGGCTTGAGTTTCCGGTGGTGTTTCTGGTGGGGCTGGAAGAGGGCCTGCTGCCGCACTCGCGCTCGCTCGACGACAAAGACGCGCTGGAAGAGGAGCGCCGGCTGTTTTACGTCGGGGCGACGCGCGCCAAGCAGCGGCTGTATTTGCTGTACGCCTTCCGTCGCGCCACCTACGGCCGCGCAAGCCTGGCCCAGCCCTCGCGCTTCCTGGCCGATATTCCCAAGCAGCTGGTGCAGCCGCCGGAGCGCCGCGCAAGCGCGCCCAGCCAGCAGACGAGCATGTTCTCGGGGCGCGGCTCGTTCGGCAGCGGCGGCTTTGGGGCGCGCTCGGGCGCGCCGGCCCGGCCTGCCGCGCCGCGCCCGAGCGCGCCCAGCGCCTTTGGTGGCACGCGCGCGCCTGCCAGCGCCGGCCCGCGCGCCGTGGCGTTCTTCGCCGGCCAGAAGGTGCGCCACGCCACGTTCGGCGAGGGCGTGGTCGTCAGCTCCAAGCTTGTCGAGAACGACGAGGAAGTGACGGTGGCGTTTACCGGCAAGGGCGTTAAGCGCCTGCTCGCCAGCTTCGCCAAGCTCGAAAAGGCCGACTAGACCAATTGCCTTTCAAACAGTGGGAAACTGCCGTGATCGCTGTTCTAGGTGGGATCGGCCTCGGGCTGGTGTGGGGCTGGCTGGCAGTGCGGCTACTTGCCGGCGCACGGCGCGCCATGGCCGTGCGCGTGCCGCTGTGGCTCGCGCTGCAGGCGCTGCTCGTGGCTTACCTCGGCGCGCCCGGCGCGCTCGCCGGCTTCGCGGCTGGCCTGGCCGCCGGTGTGCTGCTGGCCCGCGCCTGGCGCAGCGCGCTTGAGTGGCGCGCCGGCCTGCGCTGATGCGCGGCGCGCGCCCTGTAACGCCCCTGCGTGCGGTTCCCGCTGCAGCAGAAAGCAGCTCGCCCGGCTATGGCCACGAACGAAAACAACGATCGGAAGGGCAGCACCCTTGAAACCTCGCGCTAGGCGAGCCACCACGTGACGCATGCTAACAAGGAGCGATCTATGAGCGATCCGGCCACCAGATCGATCATTCAGCTGATCGGCGCGCTTGCATTCGGCATTATCATCGGCTGGCGGGTGTACTTCACCGACCGCTATCGGACGGCGGCGGTCGATTTTGGCGATCTGGCGACGGTGATCGGCATCATTGGCGGCGGGGCCATCCTGGCGCTGTTTCAGGCAGGCACCGACTTGTTTGGCGCCTACGGCGTGGGCCTGGCGATCGGCTTTTTCGGCTACCACATCCGGCTCGCGCGGCTGGTGCGCCGCTCGGCGAACTTCGACGACGACTTTTTTATCGACGGGCGGCGCAAAAAGATCGCCGACGACGAGTTCATTCCCGATTATGTGCGCCCAACTACCACGGCGATGGGCGATATCACCAAGCCTCGCCCGCCCGCCGGCGGCGCCGACCCAAACGTGCCGGTCATTCATTAAGCGCCACCAGCGCCAGCGCGGCGTAGGCGTGCGCGGTGTACGCGAGCCCGAGCGGGTTGCGCTGCGCCAGCAGGCCGAGCCGCGCCTCGCGCATGGCCCGCCCCAGCGGCATGCCGCCCAAGAACAGCGCGATCAGCCGCTCGGCGAACGGCTGCGCCAGCTCCTCGAAGATCGTAATCTCGGTGCCGATCACGCCGGCCGCCTCGGCTTCTTCAACCAACACCTTCACCAGGTTGAACGCGATCGCCGGCGACAGCGCGGTGGTGTGGCAGCCATTGATGAACATCAGCGGGCGGGCGCGCGGCCACTCGATCCCCAGGTTGCTCCAGTTGTCGGTGGTGAATACGCCCGGCGCAGCTTTGCTGCCCACCAGCAGCGCGGGGTTGCTTTCCTGCAGCACGCCGTGGCAGTAGAAGTACACCAGCTGCGGCTCGCTGCGGCGCAGCATCTCGATCACCGCGGCGCGCTCGGATTGGCGCTGCACCGTCGCTGGCAGCTGGTCGATGTTCTGCGCGTGGGCCGCCAGCAGCGCCATGTCGCTATACACGGCCATATCGATCAGCGGCCGCTCGCGGTAGCCGATCGCCAGCGCGACCGCCGGGCCAAATGGCGCCGGCGCGGGCGACCCGATATCGTGCCGGAAGCCCCAGAAGCCGGCAGGGCAGACGATCCGCTCGTCGGGGTAGCTCGGGCACTTGCCCACAAAACACGGCTCGCCGGCGAGCGGCCGGCCGCTGGCCAGGCTGGCTTCGAACTGCGGGCAGACCTGCTGCATATTCTGTGAGTCGAGCGGGTGGTCGTAGATCAGGCCGATCGGCACAACGTCGTTGGCCGAGACCTTGCTGGCCATCTGCACAACCCCTGGCGCGCGCATCAGCTCGCGCAGCTGCTCGGCGCCCTGCTTGCCCTGGCCCAGGTTGTTTTTGATCGCCGCGTAGATCCGCGCGCCCTTCGCCGCTAGGTCGAACAGGTCGGTTTTGAATTGCGCGGCCAGCGTGGCCGGTGGCGTGCCGGGCTTGTAGCGGTACGCTGCGCTGCCGTCCCAACCGTCGGCGATGCCCCACGAGGCGCTCTGCAGCGCCCGGCGCGCCTCGCTCAGGATGCTGGTGATCACTCCCTCGCCGATCGTCGCGCTGCTGGCGAACAGCTCCTGCCCCTGCTGGCCCAGTAGCCTGAAGCTCTGGTTGCCGGCCGGGTCGCTGTTCAGCATGATGCTGAGCGTGTGTGGCACGATCGCGCTCAGGTGGCCGGGCGCCAGCGCCGGGCTGAGGTTGAATTCGAGCGCCGAGACGCGCTGCGCGCCGGTGTCGCTCAGCGGCGCGCCCGGCCCGACACGCGCCATCACCAAGCGCGACTGGATGAGCATGCCGCGGCAGTACATATTCACCCGCAGGCTGAATAGCCCGCGCCGGCCATCGGGCGCCTGTACGCGAAATAGCAGCCGCTGGCCGAGCAGCGCGTCGTTCGCGTCGATGCCGGCCGGCGTCGACGCGCGCTCGACGACGCTCGCCGGGCCGCTCAGCGGCACGCGCAGCACGCCTGAGGCGTCACTTACCATAAAATCTTCGCTGAAAATCACCACCCGAATATCGGCGGTATCTTCGAGCACCTGACCTGGCAGCGGCACAAGCGTTGTTTCAAGCGAGCTTGCCTCGGCTTCGCCTATATGGACGCGGAAAAAGTACCATCTACCAACGCGCAGCGGCTCGCGCTTGTCGAGCGGCTGGCCGGGCGCGGCTTCGGCCGCGAAGTCAGTATTTACATAACGATCGCTTCGCTGTTGGACTGGCGCCAGCGGCTCGCGCGGCCGCGCAGGCTGCGTGGGGGCTTTGGCCTGCTCTGTGTCGTTCAGCACGCGCGTCGGCGGGCGCCAGCCGGCGGCCTGCGCGAGCAGGCTATCGGCGGCTAATGCGGCCGGCGGCTCGAACAGCACGCCGTATGGCGCGTCGTCGCGCAGCACCAGCACATAGCCGCCCGGCACCAGCAGCGCGCGCGCGTCTTCGAGCGGGCTGTCGAGCTCGACCGCCGGGCTAGGCGGCAGGCCAAGCGCGCCCAGGCGCTGATCAAGCAGCGCGCGGCCGCCGGCCTGCAGGCGCGCCAGATCGGCGAGGCCAAGCACCACAAAGCTGGCGAATTGCTCGAATACCAGCAGCCACGTCGCCGGGTCGGGACGCGCGGCCAGGTCCTGCAGCGCCGCGCCGACGTACAGCTCGGGGCTGGCGCGCAGCAGCCGCCGGTGCAGGTCGCCGATCCGAATAAGCATGGTCGGCCTCGCGTTCTACGGCTGTAGCTACAGATCTTCGTCGGCGTCGAGCGTCTGGAGCACGCGGTGGGCTTTAAGCGCGAGCCAGAGCGCCAGGCGCTCCTCGGCATCGTCGAGGTTGAGGCCGCTGATCTCGGTGATGCGCTCGAGCCGGTAGAGCAGCGTGTTGCGGTGGACGTGCAGCGCCTCGGCGGCGCGCGCCAGGTTGCCGAGGTTGGCGAAAAACGCCTCGAGCGTCTTCAGCAGCTCGGCGTGCTGCTTGCGGTCGTAGTCGGTGAGCGTGGCCAGCGTGGCGCGGTAGAACTCCCACAGCTCGGGCGACTCGCGCAGCAGCAGCAGCAGGCGATACACCCCCAGGTCGCCGAAATCGAGCACATGGCTGGTATCGAGCAGCTGGCGCCCCAGCAGCAGCGCCTGCTCGGCCTCGCGCAGCGAGCGCGGCCACGCGCTGACACTGGAGGCGTCCTTGCCGATCGCCAGCACGACATGCGGCACATCGGTCTGCAGCCGGCCGCGCAGCTGCTCGGCCAGCTCGCGCGGGCGGTGGCTGCGGCCGTTCAGCGGCAGGTAGCACAGCATCCCGTCGGCGCGGCGCATGGTTGGCGCGCTGAGCTTGAGCGACGCCAGCGCATTGTTGAGCGCCCCGGCCAGCCGGGTTGTCGTCTCGTCGCTGTCGCCGGTCTCGCCGCTGGTGCACAGCAGCGCCACGTGGGCCTTGCGCAGGTCGTAGCCAAGCTCCTGGCCGCGCCGCAGCAGCGCCTCGGTATCGGCCGGCGGCCCGGCGAGCACCATCTGCACGAAATCGCCGCGCAGGCGCTCTTCGGCGGCCAGCACCGCCTGCTCCTTCGCCAGCTCGAGCGCCAGCGCGGTGGCGCCCTGCTGCGCGGCCTGGCGATCCCACTCGTCGAGCGTGTCGCCGGCCAACGCCAGAAACCCCAGCCGCTCGCCCGCGCCCAGCGGCTGCACCCAGATCGCCTGGCCAAGGTGGCTGCTGGCGCCCGGCTCGGTGGGGCGCAGCGTCTGCAGGGCCACGCGCGCCGAGCCGCGGGCCTTGAGCGCGCGCAGCTCGCCGGCGACGCTGTAGCACGCCACGCCGCGCCCGGTGCGCGCGGTCAGCAGCTCGAGCAGGCCCTGCAGGCCGGCGCCGCCGAGCGAGCGCTGGTTCAGCAGGTTGCCAAGCTGGGCGGCGCGGCGCTCGAGCTGCGCCTCGTAGTCGCTGATCAAGCGCTGCACCTCGCGCTCGGCCTCGCGCAGATCGGCGCTGGGCGGCAGCTCGAGCAGCGGCATATGCGCCTGCTCGGCGGCGCTGCGCGCCTGATCGGCCACCGCGCCGATCACGCCGATCGCCGAGATCGGCACCGCCGCCAGCCGCTCGACCAGGTTCGCCAGCGTCAGCCGGTCGTCGAGCGACTGCAGCGCGGCCAGCGACACCAGCGCCAGCTCGCCGCCGCGCAGGTTCGCGAATGCGGGCAGCGTCGCGCGCGGCGTCACCACCCACGTCACCTGGCGCTGCAGGCTCGAGGCGCCGGCTGCAACGCCGGTGCCTGGCGGCAGCGCCAGCCGTAAGACATCATTCACCGTAATAGGAACCATGCACCGTTGCTCTTGGGTACAGTTTCAGTGCCCCTATTGTAGCAAAATTTACCGAATACGCTGCAGCGAATTTGTAGGTTTTGCACAGACATGGCTGAAGCAGTGCCGTGCCGGCCCGGCTGGCCGGGCGCGCATGCCTCAGGGCAAACCAGCACGTGCCGCAGCGCCATGCGGCATGCACCACCGAGGCTGCGGCTGCCACGGCGCTCGCTTTCAACTTGAAGCATTCGTCCAACTTATGCTATACTCACTCGCAACTACCCCGCAATCGTCATCGAAATCAACAGGGATGCTCATGGGCAGACGTTCGCCGATCGCGTTAGCTCTGTTGCTCGCTTTGTCCCTTTCCTCCGCGCTCGCGGCCGCTCCGCCGACCGCGCAAACCCCCGACCTGGCCTACAACGAAGCAATGGCGGTGTACCTCGCCAACCTCGGCCGCCGCAACCAGGGCCAGCCGCCGCTGCGCGCTAACCGCCAGCTCACCGAGGCCGCGCGCTGGTTTGCGTGGGACTCGGTCGAAAGCCGGGCATCCGCCTTCTGCGGCCATACCGATAGCCTGGGCCGCACATCGGATCAGCGCGCGCGCGCGTTTGGCTACCTCGGCAGCGCTGGCTCCGAAAATGCGCTGTGCGGCTACGCCAACCCCAGCGACGCGGTCAATAGCTGGCTGAATAGCCCGTCGCATCGCGCGAACCTGCTCGACGGCACCGTGCGCGAGACCGGGCTGGGCTACTACCAGCGCGCCGGCGACGGCCGCGGCTACATTGTGCAGATGTTCGCCAGCGACCCCGACTCCATGCCCGTGGTGATCAACAACGAGGCGCCCTCCACCAGCTCGCCGCAGGTCAGCCTGTATGTGTATAACCGCGTCGACAACGCCTCGTTTGCCGGGATCAACGCCTCGCGCTTCATGCGCGTCGCCAACAACCCGTGCTTCAACGGCGCCCAGTGGCAGCCGTTCGTCGCCGAGCAGACCACCACGCTGGCGGCCGGCACTGGCTGGCGCACGCTGTACGTGCAGACGCGCGACCGGCTCGATCGCACCGCCACCGCCAGCGACGCGATCTACCTCGGCAGCGGCGTGCCGCCGGCCGAGCTGAGCCTCGATCAGCAGAGCACCACCTCGCCGTACGTGACGATCTACAACCTCAACGGCGGCTCGTTCAACCAGGTGCAGTTCAGCCCCGGCTGGATCGTCGACGACACCTATACCACGTTCGAGCGGCTCTCGGGCGCGGCGGCGCGCGTGAACGACGCTGCGGCGCTGGGCGGCACGGCGTTTCAGCTCGGCGCGGGCGGCCCCAGCTCGGCCTGGGTCTGGACGACAACCTTTCTCAAAGGCGTGCCGCTGGTAGCCTACGTGCGCCTCAAGGTCGACAGCAACGCCAGCCCCGGCGAGGTCGTCAGCTTCACGATCGGCGGCGGCGGCACCAGCTATGGCCCGCTGTCGCTGCGCGGCAGCGACTTCGCGGCCTCGGGGCAGTACCAGGAGTTCGCGCTGCCGTTTGTGTTCAATAACAACTCCAACGATCAGTTCTTGACATTTAAGTTCGCGCGCAGCGGCCCGACCGCAGTGTCTATCGACTCGATCGCGATCTACAGCCAGCCCCAGCCGATCACCGGCAAGTCGCTGGTGTGGGCCATCCCCGGCGGCAACTATCGCGGCCAGGGCATCCAGCTGCGCTATACCGACGGCGCTGGGCATTTCGGCGCGCCGGCCGAGGCGCAGACGGTGCCCGACGGCATTGCGCTCGACGAGGCCTCGCAGTCGCTGCTGGCCCAGCAGAATGGCTCGCTGCACCCGCAGGCGTGGGTGAACATCGAGGCCGACTGCCTGGGCGGCGCGACGCTGAGCGCCACCAGCGATGCTGGCTGGCTGCAGCCGCAGATCGTGGGCGACCAGCTGCTGCTGAAAGTCAACCAGGCCGGCCTGGCGCTCGGCCACTACCAGGCCGCCGCCACCGTCAAGGCCCCCAGCCTGCCGAATGTTGCGCCGGCCCAGGTGTCTGTTGCGCTCGACGTGGTGGCGCACCTGAGCCAGTCGTTTATGCCGCTCGCGCAGCGCTAGCGGCGCGGCCCCGCTTCCCCAAACTTCCTCGCCCACCCCGCCGCTCGCCCGAGCTGGCCGTGCGCGAGCGCGCCGCAAAGCCTAAAACGCAATCGGGTGAAGCTGGTATAATAGCCGCCGCAACGGCCCCAAAGGAGAAAACAGCATGTCTATTCGTGACCAGATCATCCAGCTGGCACGCGGCGGTGATCTGTCGCAGGCCGACGCCGCCAGCGCGATGGAAGAGATGATGACGGGCGTGGCCACGCCGGCGCAGATCGCCGCGTTTCTGACGGCGCTGCACCTCAAGGGCGAGAGCGAAACCGAGATCGCCGGGATGGCCCAGGTGATGCGCGAGAAGGCCGTGCCCGTGCACTACGACGGCGCGGTGCTCGATACCTGCGGCACTGGCGGCGATGGCTCGGGCACGTTCAATATCTCGACGACGGCGGCGTTTGTGGCGGCCGGCGCCGGCGCGACGGTGGCCAAGCACGGCAACCGCGCGGCCTCGAGCGCCTGCGGCTCGGCCGACGTGCTCGAGGGCCTGGGCGTGAATATCGAGCTCGACGCCGACGGCGTGGCGCGGTGCCTGCGCGAGGCCGGGATCGGCTTTATGTTTGCGCCGAAGTTTCACCCGGCCATGCGCTACGCCGGGCCGGTGCGCCGCGAGATCGGCATCCGCACCGCCTTCAACATCCTCGGCCCGCTTACCAACCCGGCGCGCGCGCGCCACCCGGTGCTCGGCGTCGCCAACGCCGGCCTGGCCGAGAAGCTCGCCCGCGCGCTCGCGCGCCTCGACACGGCCCACGCACTGGTGGTGCACGGCCACGGCGGCCTCGACGAGCTGGCGCTCAGCGGGCCAAATATTGTCTACGAGGTGCGCGCCGGCCACGACCCGCAGCGCTTCGATCTCTCGGCCGGCGACCTGGGGCTGGCCGCCGCGCCGCGCGATGCGGTGCTCGGCGGTGATGTGGCCGCAAATGTCGCGACGCTGCGCGCCATCCTTGGCGGCGACGACACCGGGCCGAAGCGCGATATCGTGCTGCTCAACGCCGCAGCCGCGTTGGTAGCCGCCGACATCGCCCCCGACCTGCGCGCGGGCGTCGAGCTGGCGCGCCAGAGCCTAAGCTCGGGCGCGGCGCGCGCGCGCATGGAGCGCATGGTCGCGGCTAGCCGCGCCTAGCGCGGCGCCCCGCCCACCATGGGCAGCGCATCCAGCCACAGGGCTCGTGTAACGTCGGCCTTCTCTCCCGCGCTCGCGAGCGGGGGAATTGTTGTTGGCATCGCGGTGCGATCGCAAAGCTACCGCACCAGCACGCCTGGCAATCGCCCTGCCGGCGTTGCCGCACCGGCCGCCATGGGGTATACTACACCCGTTCTACTGGAGCGGATGTCTACTGGCCGGACGCTATGCCACACCTATCGTATACCGCCGTCGACGACCCGGCGCGCTTCGAGGAGCGGCTGAAAAACGTGCCGCTCGCGCCCGGTGTCTACATCTGGAAAGACGCGCAGGGCAAGATCCTGTACGTTGGCAAGAGCAAAGCCCTGCGCGACCGCATGCGCTCGTACTTTGGCGCGCCGCGCGGCCTCAGCTCGAAAACCCGCCGCCTGGTCTCGAATATCGCCGACTTTGAGATCATCATCACCAGCTCCGAGCTCGAGGCGCTGCTGCTCGAGATGAACCTGATCAAGCAGCACCAGCCCAAGTACAACATCCTGCTGAAGGATAACAAGAGCTACCCATTCATCCGCGTGACGCTGCACGAGCCCTGGCCGCGGGTGTTCAGCACCCGCAACACCCCCGACGATGGCTCGCGCTACTTCGGCCCGTACTCCAGCGCAGGCACGGTGCGGCGCGTGCTGAAAGAGCTCAACCGGCTGTTCGCGTTTCGCCCGCCCTACGACTGCAAGGACGACAAGTTCAACCGCCACCGCAAGCTTGGCAAGCCGTGCATGTACCACGACATCCACCGCTGCCTCGGGCCGTGCGTGCCAGGGCTGGTCGCGCGCGAAGAGTACCGCGCCACGATCGAGTCGGTGTGCCGCTTTCTCGAAGGCAAGAGCGAGCAGATCGTGCGCGACCTGCGGCGCAGCATGGCCGCCGCCGCCGAGAACATGGAGTACGAGCGCGCCGCTTACCTCCGCGATCAGATCCGCGACATCGAGCAGATCAGCCAGCGCCAGCAGGTGCTGCGCACCGTCGACACCGACCAGGACGTGATCGCGTTTGCGCGTGAGAATGGCTCGGCAGTGGTGCAGGTTTTCTACATCCGCGGCGGCAAGCTGATCGGCTCCGAGCCCTTCGCGCTGCAGAATACCGAAGACGAAGGCGACGCCCAGCTGCTCTCGTCGTTTCTCACGCAATTCTACGATAGCGCCGCCCAGGTGCCGCCGAACATCCTGCTGGCCGACCACGTCGAGGAGCCCGTGATCATCGAGCAGTGGCTGGCTCAGAAGGGCGGCCACAAGGTCGAGATCCAGGTGCCGCGCCGCGGCGAGAAGCGCAAGCTGATCGAGCTGGCCGAGCAGAACGCGCGCCAGAAGCTCGAAGAGATCCGGCTGCAGTGGCTCAACACCGAGCAGAAGGCCGTGGCCAGCCTCAGCGAGATCCGCGACCTGCTGGGCCTGCCCGGCCTGCCCGCGCGCATCGAGTGCTACGATATCTCGAATACTCAGGGCACCAATTCGGTTGGCGCGATGGTGGTGTTCGAGCACGGCGAGCCAAAGAAGAGCCGCTACCGCAAGTTCAAGATCCGCACCGTCGAGGGCGCCAACGACGTCGCTTCGATCCAGGAGGTGATCCGCCGGCGCTTCAAGCGCGCGGCCGAGGCTGCCGGCGAGGAGCTGGCGGCGGGCGTGCAGGACCCTGGGCTTAATCCCGACGGCGACGCTCGGGCGGCGCAGGCTGGCCAGGGCGGCGAGGCGTACGACGAGGTTGCGGCGCACGAGGGCGGCGAGGTGCTCGACGAGGTCGAAAATCCCAAGTCCAAGGCGCAGAGCCAGGATGAAACCTGGGCCGAGCTGCCCGACCTGATCTTGATCGACGGCGGCGTAGGCCAGCTGAACGGCGCACTCGAAGTGCTGCGCGAGCTTAACTTCGCGCACATCCCCACCGTCGGCGTGGTGAAGGGCGCGAACCGCGACCGCTTCGACCTGCTGCAGCCTGGCGCGGCCGAGCTGATTGTGCTCAAGCGCGACGGTGCCGCGCTGCGCTTGATCCAGACGATCGACGAGGAGACCGACCGCTTCGCCAAGAACTACCACCGCAACCTGCGTGCCAAGTCGGCGCTTAGCTCGACGCTGGAAGAGATCCCTGGCATTGGCCCGAAGCGCCGGCGCGCGCTGCTGCTGGCGTTCGGCTCGCTTGAGGGCATCCGCGCCGCCACCGTCGAGCAGCTCGCCGCAGTTCCCGGCATGACGCGCAAAAGCGCCGAGGAGATCAAGGGGCTACTGTAGGCCGGCCGGGCGCATGTCCTGGCTGGGCTGGCGGTCGTCGTCGTTGAACCAGCGGAAGAACACGATCGTCAGCACGCCGAGAAACACCAGGGCGCCTGGCACCCACATGATCAGCCCGGCGATCTGCTGGTCGAGCTGAGGCGAGATGCCCCACACTCGCGGCGCCCGGCCGTAGGTCGGGTACAGGATCCAGCCCGCGAAGGTGATCAGCGCGCCCAGGATGGTCGGCGGCAGCGACTCGAGGAACAGGTACAGGCACTGCGCCGGCTCGGCGATGCGCGGCAGCTCGTCCATCGGGCTAAACACCGGCCACCAGGTCAGCGTGGCCGTCGTGATGAACAGCACGTGCTCGAATGCATGGACTGGCGCGCTGCGCAGCGTGGCCTCGTAGTAGGCCGGCGTGTGCCACACCGCGAACACCAGGTTGAAGCAGAGAAACGTGAAGAGCGGGTTGGTGAGAAACCGGCCGATCGGCAGCGCCAGCGGCAGGCGCAGCAGCGGGCGGAACAGCCAGCGCGGCGTGCCGAGCAGCAGCAGCGGCGGCGCGATCAGCGTAATCAGCAGGTGCTGCACCATGTGCGCCGAGAGTAAGTAGCCGTCGCCTAGCGTCTCGATCGGCGAGCACAGCGCGATCAGCAGCACCAGCGAGCCGAGCAGAAACGTCTGCACTCGCGCGGCCGACACCGGCGCGGAGCCGGGGAAGCGCGCGCGCAGCGGCCCGACGCATGCCAGGTATGCGCCGGCCTGAAGCACCAGGCCAAGCAGAATCAGCGGATCCCAGTTCCACCCGAACATCTACGTCTCCCCACGAGCGGCTTGAGAAGGGCGGTGTTTCGGCGGGTAGCGATCACATTCGCGGCCGCCACTGATGACTTACACTTTGGTGGGGGTTTGGGGGCGGCGAAGCCGCCCCCAAACTTCTTATTGTGTTGCACGACGTGGCTTCGCCATGTCGTGCAACACAATCTCTACGTGATCAAGCGGACAGCGTATGAGAGGGATGCGCAAGGGTTATAGCTCCGCGCACTCCGCCTTTTCAGACATGCTCTCCGATACGGCGGCAGGCAAGCACAGCCGGACAGGCCGTTGCCTATTTGCCGTGCCTTGCGGTGCCGCTCAGCCGCCGATGCCGACGTGGCCGCTAAAGAGCGCCTGGAACGCCAGCAGCATAGTGGTGGCCATTAGCAGCGGCGCGATGAACAAGAACTTGAAGATGTTCGCGTCGCCGCGCAGGTGCATGAAGAACATCACCACCGCCGCGCCCTTCACCACCATCATGATCAGCAGCAGCGCAAGCAGCACGATCTGCGGCAGCCCAATGAATGTCACGAGCACCTCGGCCACCGTGATCACCGCCAGCACCGCGCCGACGAGCAGGTAGAAGCGTGGCGTGTGCTCGGCATGCCCATTGGAATGTTTCTCGGCCATGTTGCGGAACTCCTCACAGTATTACGAGAAACGCGGTGGCCCGCGATATAGTCTCTTTCTGCAGCCCTAAACCCATCGCGTAACTGCGATTCTAGCGAGGCACAATGCCGGCGGCTAGCCACCGGCGTGGCGGAACAGCACCAGCGCGGCTTCGGGCGCGAAGTCGGGCATCAGGTAGATGATCGTAAAAATGCCAACCCACACCAGGTCGACGAAGTGCCAGTACAGGCCCGCCAGCTCGATATCCATCACGTTCTCGCGCGATTTCGGGTAGGCCCGCACCTTGAAGAACGTCGCCAGCAGCCAGATTACGCCGATCGCCACGTGCGTGCCGTGGAAGCCCGTCAGGATGAAGAACGTCTGCCCGAACAGGCTGGTGGGCATGGTGATGCCCTCGCCGACGATCAGCTCGGTGAACTCGTAGGCCTGGCCGCCGAGGAAGCACAGCCCCAGTCCGGCGGTCGAGAGCATCCAGATCGTGAACTGGCGGCGGTCGCCGCGGCGCGCTGCCGCCAGCGCCAGCACCATGGTGACGCTGCTGGCCAGCAGGATGGCCGCCAGCGCGCTGGTGACGCCGATCCCCAGCACTTCTTTCGGGTCGGGGCCGCCGGCCGCGAGGTTGCGCGGCTTATACACCAGGTACACGGTGATCAGCGCGGCAAAGAACATCACCTCCGAGCCGATAAAGGCCCAGACGCCGAGCTTGCGGCTGTCGACGTGCATCGACGTGGCGTGGTCGGCCTGCACGCCATGGCTAGCCGCCGAGTGGCTGGATGTCGTGGAGATCTGGCTCATGCGTTGCTCCTCAATACAGGTACAGAGCCAGGAACCGGGCGCTGAGAACCATCGCGGGCGTCCGGTTCTTGCCTCTCGGCTCCTGGCCCTCTGCTAGCTAATGCGCGGCGTCGGCGTGGGCGGCCCTGACCCAGCGAACAATCGCGAAAGCGATGATCGCCAGGCCGACAATCCCCAGCAGCGGCACCGGTACGTCGGGCGAGACGAAGCGGTACAGCGCGCCATAGCCGGCCACCGTCACGCCAAAAGCCAGGATCAGCGGGGCGATCGTCGGCGAGGGCATGTGGATCGGGCCTTCATCGCGCGCCTCGGCCTGGCCGGCGCGCGCGCGCTGCAGCATCTCGCCGCGCTTCAACGGCTGCGTGCCCGGCTCGTGGGCCATGTCCAGCTCGGGGTATTTGGTATCCCACAGCGGGCGGCGGCTATACACCGTCGGAATGCGGTCGAAGTTGTGAGGCGGCGGCGGCGAGCTGGGCGTGGCCCACTCGAGCGTCGCGGCGTCCCACGGGTCAAGCGGCGCTGGGGCGCCGTTGCGCAGGCTGGTGAGCATATTCCAAATGAACACCAGCACCGAAAGCGCCAGCGCGAATGCGCCGATCGTCTCGATCAGGTTCCAGATCTCCCAGCCCATGCCGGCCTCGTAGGTGTAGTAGCGGCGCGGCATGCCCTCGGTGCCAAGGATGTGCATCGGGAAGAACGTGATGTTGAACGCGATCAGCATGAACCAGAACTGGAGCTTGCCCAGGCGCTCGTTGTACATGCGCCCGCTCATCTTTGGGAACCAGTAGTAGAACCCGGCGAAGATCGCGAAGATGCTGCCGCCGAACAGCACGTAGTGGATGTGCGCCACCACGTAGTATGTGTCGGTCTGCTGCGAGTCGATCGGCGGCGAGGCCAGCGTAATGCCGCTGATGCCGCCGATAATAAACATCGCCACGAACCCTACCGCGAAGTACAGCGGCGTCTTCAGGCGAATATTGCCAAGGTACAGCGTGGCGATCCAGTTGAAGATCTTCACGCCGGTCGGCACGCCGATCAGAAAGCTGCCGGCCGAGAAAATCGCGTTCACCAGCGGGCCCATGCCGGTGGCGAACATGTGGTGCGCCCACACCGTGAAGCCCAGAAAGCCGATCGCCACCGAGGAATAGGCGATGAACGCGTAGCCAAAGATCGGCTTGCGCGAGAAGGTCGGCAGGATCTCCGAGATGATGCCCATCGCGGGCAGGATCATGATATACACCTCGGGGTGGCCGAAGAACCAGAACAGGTGCTGCCACAGTAGCGGGTCGCCGCCGCCGCTCGGGTTGAAGAAATTGGTGCCGAACTGGCGGTCGAAGAACAGCATCACCTGGGCGACGGTGAGGCTCGGGAAGGCGAAGATAATCAGGAACGACGTCACCAGGTTCGTCCAGACAAACAGCGGCAGGCGGTTGAAGGTCATGCCGGGGGCGCGCATGTTCAGCGTGGTGACGATGAAGTTGAGCGCGCCGGCGATCGAGGCCACGCCGGTGATGCCCAGGCCCAGCACCCAGTAATCCATGCCCGTTGTGGCCGAGTAGGCCTTGCTGCTGAGCGGGGCGTAGGCAAACCAGCCCGCGCCGGGCGCGCCGCCGGTGATAAAGCTCGAGTAGAGCATGAGGCCGCCAAAGATGAACAGCCAGATGCTGAGCGCGTTCAGGCGCGGGTAGGCCATATCGCGCGCGCCGACCATCAGCGGCACGAAGTAGTTGCCGAAGCCCACCAGCAGCGGCATGATCGCCAGGAACACCATGGTGGTGGCGTGCATGGTGAAGATCTGGTTGTACGTGTCGGGCGATAGAAAGGTGTTGTTCGGCGTGCCCAGCTGCACCCGGATCAGCAGCGCCTCGATGCCGCCGAGCACAAAGAAGAAGAACGCCGATACCAGGTACATGATCCCGATCTTCTTATGGTCGACGGTGGTGAGCCACGAGAGCCAGCCACCTGGGTCGGCCTTGGTTTGTTGGATGCGTACCTGCGAGACAGGACGCTCAAGTGTTGCCATTGCTGCCTCCAGCTATGCTAGCGCTCTGCGGGCTTCTCGATTGGCACCGTCTGGCTTTCGAGGAACGCGACAATGTCGGCGATATCCTGGTCGGAGACGACCCCAGGCTTGATCACGGTGCTCATAATATTGCCGGGCTTGACGGCGCCGGGGTTGTGGATCCACTGGCTGAGGTTTTCGGGCGTGTTCGGCAGCGCGCCGGCGCCGATCGTCTCGCGGCTGCCGAAGTAGCTCAGGTTCGGGCCAGTGACGCCCACCGCCTCTTTGTAGCCGCCGATCGCGTGGCAGGTGATGCACAGGTTTTTCACGTTCAGGAACGCCTGCTCGCCGCGCACCGGGTCGCCGGGGCCGAGCCGCGCTGGGTCGGCGCCGCTGGGCTGGAACGAGGGGCCTACCGGCTGCTGATGCTGGCGCACCCAGGTGTCGAACACGTCGGGCGGCACGGCAATCACGCGGAAGCGCATGACCGCGTGCTCTTCGCCGCAAAACTCGGCGCACAGCCCGCGATAGATGCCGGGGTTATCGGTCTTGAACGACAGGTAGTTCACATTCTGCGCGCCGGGGATCGCGTCGGTCTTGCCGGCCAGCTTCGGCATCCACGGGTCGTGGATCACGTCGATGCTGGTCATCTTGAACTGCACCGAGCGGCCGGTCGGAATGTACACGTCGTTGGCGGTGACGATCTTTTTATCTTCGTACTGGAATTCCCACCACCACTGGTGGCCAATCACCTTGATCTGCACTGCGTCGGCCGGCTGCGTGGCATTGACCGCCTGGGTGCGGAACGTCAGCACTGCGATCACCAGCAGAATCAGCGCCGGCGCGATCGTCCAGAGGATCTCGATCCGGGTGTTGCCGTGAATCTGCGCCGGGATGGCGTCGTTCTCGGAGCGCTGGCGGAAGCGCAGCACCGCGTAGATCAGAATGCCCTCGACCACCACAAACACGCCCAGAGCGGCCCAGAACACTGGAACCATCAGGTCGTAGACGCGCTGCGCGTAATCCCCTGCCGGGTGCGTCGTCGTAGCCGGGAGATTTTGGCCGCAAGCAGAAAGGAGCAGCGCCGCGGCGAGCAGAGACAGGGTTGTAACCAGAGGCAGCCTTGAAGGGTGGCGACGTGCCCGCATGGAACCTCCTGCTAGGCGAATGAAACTGACCAACGGCTGACACCGCCAGGCGACGGTTGCTACTCGCGATCGGGCGATCACAGAGCCAGTTTAGCCGTGTATCATCCGCAATGCATACCGAAAATAAGTGAAATTTTGCACGTTTTTGATTATACTCAGTCTTGGGGTTTCGTCAACTGAAATCGAGGCAACACAAACCGAAGGGAGTGCGATCGGGCGATCGCTCCGAGGGTGAAAGGGGCGTCAGATTGTAGTGGCGCCTATAGCCAAGAGCAGGTTGTGTAGCTCGGCCGCGATGGCCGGTGTGGGTTGGTACCTCTGGCTACTGCGCGCACGGGCCGCGCATGGCGGGCCTCGTGTAGCGCATGGGCACGCGGCGCCAAGGGTTTCATCGGCTGTATGAAAAGAGCACCGGAGGAACACAGTTCTTCCGAGTGCCTTTTCTCAAGTAGCCGCTAGTAGCTCGCCACAGGTATGATGCGGTGGTGGTGCGGGGGCGTGCAAAGGCCCACCAAACCTCCATCAGAACCACTGTGGTGACCGCTAGCATACAAACGATTCATACGGAAGCGCGCTGGCTTTGGATCTCGCGCCGGCCGATTGGCGCCAGACATAGCGCGGGTAGCCCAGCGCCAGCACCATCGCGAAAACAAACCACTGCACGGCATAGCCCAAGTGCGGGCCTTCGCTCAGATCTAGCTCGGGCTGGCTGCGCGCTGGCAAGCCCTGCCAGGCTGCCTCGGGCGACTGCTGGATGTATGCCGCCAGCAGCGGACGATTCGTCTGCTGGGCGATGCGCTCGACATTCGCCATATTCCACGTGAGCAGGCGTTCGCCCGGCGCGGTTGCAGGGTCCGGTACGCCACCGAAATCGGGACGGCTCTGTGAGGCGCGTATGACGCCGCGCACCGTCACGAGGCCCGGTTCGGCGAACTGGGCGCGGCGCTCGGGCCTGGCCTGTTCTTCAGGCACCCAGCCGCGATCAACCAGGATGGCCTGGTTGGTGCCGGCGATCAGCAGCGGCGTCAGCAGATGCACGCCCAATTGGCCATCGCGCACCTGGTTGCGCAGCGCAACTTCCTGGCTGTGGTCGTAGGTGCCGCTGACGCTGACCGCGCGGTACTCCATGGCCGCGAGGTCTTCGTTGAGCGCGGCGCCGTCGAGCACGAGCGCTGGCCGGGCCTGCTGCGCCGTCACACGCGCGTTAAAGGCCTGGCGCTGCGCCAGCCGATCGAGCTGCCAGATGCCGAGCCGGGCCATCACTGCTACGGCGGCAAGCACCAGCAGGGTTGTCCACCACCATTGCCTATTGAAAAATAGCCTGAGCATGGGAGCGCTCCGCTTATCAGTCAGGGCTTACGCATTCGCCGCTCGCGCGAGCGGTGGAGTTGGCGCGTTCAGTCTTCGGCAGAGCTGCGTATGGTTTTCCGTCCGTAGCGCGGAAAAACCATACACAGGCTGATCAATACGTACCTTGCCCCGCTTCTGCCGGGCTTACAGCGCTACCGGCCGCGCGGCCGCGCGCCGTGGCGGCCGGATGATCAGGCTATACAGCCCGATCAGCACGCCCATTGGCGGGCCGGCCAGCACCACCGCCAGCACGCGCGTGGTGGTTGTCACACGCGCGCGCACGTCGAGGCCTAGGTAGCGGCTGGGCTGAAAGCTACAGGCGTAGGTGTACTTATCGGCGCGCTCGAGCAGCAAGCTCGCGCTGGTGCCGGGCGGCACCCACACCGGGCCAAGCTGGTGGTTCACGCTGTCTTCGTTTTTCACCACCAGAGTGTCGCCGATCACGAACACAAGATCCGCCGGCAGCGCCGGGCCAGGGGCGCCGGCCGCGACTTTGTCGGCGGTGCCGGCCGGGATCACCAGCTCGACGCGCTGCGGTACGTGGTCGCTGCTGTCGCGCAGCAGCGCGAAGGCCACTTCGCTCATGGCCCATGCCAGCACCAGGCCAAACAGAAAGGTCGTGAGCAGCCGTTGGGTGATCGGCGATCGCAGGAAACGCATACAAACCCCTTTTTACCGGTGGCGCCGTGCTTGCTTAGCGTGCCTCGTCGATTAGCGCGCGCACGTCGTCGGCAAGCGTCTCGGCGCCAATATCGAGCGCATACGTCAGCCGCAGCCGGCCGCGCGCGTCGATCGCATACACCCGGTCGCTATGGTCGACGGCGGCTGGGTTGGCGGCGCGTACCGCCGCGCTTACGCCATAGCTGCGCCAGACTGGCCGCAGCTCGGCGGGCGTGCCGCTCAGGCCGACAAAGCTCGGGTCGAAGTTGCTCAGGTAGGTGCCAAGCTGCGCAGCGCTGTCGCGCAGCGGGTCGACTGTGACAAACACGAAGCGCACGCGCTCGGCCTGCGGGCCAAGCCTTCGGCGCACCAGCTTAAACTCGGCCAAGGTGGCCGGGCATGCGTCGGGGCAGCTGGTGTAGCCGAAATACAGCAGCACAACGCTGCCGGCCTGGGCGCTCAGCCGAAACGGCCGGCCTGTCTGGTCGGCCAGCGTGAAATCGGGAGCGGCAGCGGGCGGGTCGATCAGCGAGCCGTGGAATACATACGGCTGCGCCAGCAAGCGCGCCAGCGCCAGCCCGCCGATCGCCAGTACGGCGACGAGCAGCCCGAGCCACAAGGCGCCGCGCGCGCGCTGCAGGCGCGATCGTGCCAGGGTGGTCGGGCGCGGTGCGGCGCGCGTCTCGGGGTTGTCGATTTCGAGCATACAGCACTCGGGCTGAGAGCATGCCTGAAATGGCGGATGCGCGAGGAGCATAGCCTCTCGCGCACCCTTTTCAGACAGCTGCTTAGCCGGCCACGCGGCCAATCAGGTACAGCGCCGGGTAGAAGAAGATCCACACCACGTCGACGAAGTGCCAGTAGTTCGCGCAGGCCTCGACTGCCCAGTGCCGCTCGGCGCTGTAGCGGCCATTGCGGCCATTGCGGTACACCACTGCCAGGAACAGCACGCCGGTGAGCACGTGGAATGCGTGCATGCCGGTCATCATGTAGAACGACGAGCCCTGCGCGCCGTCGCCGGGGCCAAATGGCGCGTTGCGCCACTCGAAGCCCACCACGCCGATGAGAAAGCCCAGGCCAAGCACCATGGTGATCAGCACGCCATTCAGAAAGCGCTTCTGGTCGCCGTGCGCAATCGCCGTCTCGGCGCGGTTCATAAAGAAGCTGCTGACCAGCAGCACCGACGTCACAATCAGGCCAAGCGTCTGGTCGAGGTCGGGGCGCAGGCCGCCGAGCAAGTAGAAGCGCGTCACCAGCAGGCCCAGGAACACGAACGAGTCCGAGAGGATGAACAGCCACAGCCCGAGCCGGGCATTCGCCATCTTGTATTCGTAGGAATGCACGTGAGAGGTATCGACAGCCATTTAGTGACCTCCATCCTGGGCGAAAGCGCGCGGCAGGTGCATAAAGTATTGCAGCACGATCGCAGCCTTCACCAGCGCGATCAGCACCAGCAGAAACGTCAGGCTGGTGGTCGTGGCCAGGATGTACTCGACGATCGTCATCGCGGCCAGGATCACCAGGATCACCACGCCGCGGCGAAGCTCGGCGGCTTTGGCTTGGGGTTTATCCATTGGTTGCTTTCCTCATTTTCTGACGCAAGTTCGGTGGCGTCCGCGCCACGAGCCGATTCTGCCCGCTGCGCCCAGATGCCGGCGCCCGGCGCCAACATCTGAGCGTCTTCCTGCGCTTCTCGCGGCGCTAGTCGCCAGCTGCGCCGTGGGGTGCGAGCGGCCGGCCGTGCGGCGCGGGCGCGGGGCCTTTACCGGCATTCGGGTCGATGCTGACATACGCCGGGCTGGCGCCGTAATCGTACGGCTCGGCGATCACCTCAAACGGGTAATCGGCGTAGTTATGCGCCGGCGCCGGCGAGGGCAGCTGCCACTCGGGCGAGCGCGAATGCCAGATGTTCTCGGTGGCGGCCTCGCCGCGGCGGATGCTGTTGATCAGATTGATCACGAAGATCAGCACCGACAGGGCGATCAAAAACGCCGCGATGGTGATCACCAGGTGCGTGCTGTCGAAGCCCTGCGCCGGGTCGTAGTCGGCGATGCGCCGGCGCATGCCCAGCAGGCCCACGCGCATCTGGCCGAACGTCATGACCCAGAACGACGGCGTCATGAGCCAGAAGTGGATCTTGCCCAGCCGTTCGTTCATACGCCGCCCAGTCATCTTCGGGAACCAGTAGTAGATCGCCGCGAAGAACGGGTAGACGAAGCCGCCGAACATGGTGTTGTGGAAGTGCCCGACGATCCAGTAGGTATCGTGCAGGTGCAGGTCGGTGGCGACGGTGCCGTTGGGCGGCCCGGTGAGCCCACCGAACAGGAACACCACGATCGCGCCGAGCACAAACAGCATCGGCGTGGGGTACTCGATCTTGCCGCGCCAGAGCGTGCCAACCCAGCTGAAGAATTTCACGCCGGTCGGCACGGCCACCAGCATGGTGCTATACATAAATGGCACGCGCAGGTACTCTTCCATGCCCGAGGTGAACATATGGTGCGCCCACACCAGGAAGCCGACCAGCGCGATGCCCATCGACGACATTGCGATCCACTTGTAGCCGAACAGCGGCTTGCGCACGAACACCGGCAGCAGCTCGCTGATGATCCCCAGGCCCGGCAGAATGAACACATACACCGCCGGGTGCGAGTAGAACCAGAACAGGTGCTGGAACAGGATGACATTGCCGCCTTTCTCGGGGTCGAAGAAGCCGAGGCCGAGCAGGCGCTGGATCATGACCATCATGAACGAGAGGCCGATCAGCTGCGTGGCGGTCATACCGATCAGCGCGGTGGCGAACGCCGCCCACACAAAGATCGGCATGCGGAACCAGCTCATGCCCGGCGCGCGCATGCGCACCGTCGTCACCACCAGGTTGATCGAGCCGAGGATCGACGAAAGGCCCACCAGGTACACGCCGAGGAAGAACATCTGCATGCCCAGCGGCGCGCGCACGCTCAGCGGCGGGTAGCCCGTCCAGCCGGTGTCGAAGCCGCCAAGCGCCAGGCTGCTCACCACCAGCAGCGCGCCGGGCACGTTGACCCAGTAGGCCAGCGCGTTCAGGCGCGGGAAGGCCATATCGCTAGCACCGATCAGCAGCGGCACCAGGTAGTTCGACATCGCGCCGACGCCCAGCAGGATCGAGGCGATCATCACGATGCCGTGCAGGCCCATGAGCGTATTGTAGAGCTGTGGCGTCAGGAACTGCATCCCCGACTCCGCCAGCTCGGCGCGGAAGATCAGCGCGAACAGGCCGGCCAGCATCAGCACGATCACCGAGGTAACCCCGTACTGAATGCCGATGATCTTGTGGTCGGTCGAGACATTAAAGTAGTGCGCCCATCCCGGCAGGCGCGGGTCGGGCTCGTGATGCTCGGGGGTATCGTGGCCCAGCGCCCACTGCGTCCAGTCGGACATCACGCCGGTGCCGAACAGAAACGCGATCGCGCCGACAAGCGCGCCAACCACCGCTACCGGCTCGGCCGACCAGGCGTCCAAGCCGATCAGGATGCGAATGAGCACTGCCAGGCCCATGCCAACCGCAGTGCCGATGATCTGGGCGATGAACCCGCGAACAATCCCTAACGAGAGTATCCTCACGCACGATCTCCTTGGATTTCAGTAAAGGCCAGGGGCCAGGAGTGAGCGGGAAAGGATGCCCGCCTCCGGCCCCTACCTTCCGGCGCTTGATTATTTCAGGCTCTTGATGTAGGCGATCAGGTCGCTAATCTGCGCGTCGGTGAGCACCTTGGCGTAGGTTGGCGGCATGATATTCGGGTTGAAGCCTTTGACGATCTGGGCGTTCGGGTCGACAATCGCGGTATGCAGGTAGGTGTCGTCGACAGCGACGCTGGAGCCATCCGCCAGGGTCACTTGCTCGCCGTAGATCCCCTTCCAGCTTGGCCCGACGATCACCTTGCCATCGATCGAGTGGCAGCCGGCGCAACCGGATTGTGTCGCCAGCTTCTGGCCGCGCACCACCGGGTCGTCGGAGACCTTGCTCTGATCCTTCACCCAGGCGTCGAAGGCAGTCTGCTCAAGCACCACCACCGGGCTTTCCATGTAGGCGTGCGAGGTGCCGCACAGCTCGGCGCAGCGCACCTTGTACGAGCCGAGCAGCGTCGGGGTAATGCGCAGCTCTTTGACCATATCGGCGCCGGGCAGCACATCTTGCTTGACGCGGAACTCGGGCACCCAGAACGAGTGGATCACGTCGGTGGACGACATGACCAGCAGTACCTGGCGGTTCACCGGCAGGTTCAGCGTATCGGAGGTGATGCCGTAGTCGGGGTATTCGAACTTCCAGGCCCACTGCGAGGCGGTCACCTTCACCTGCATGGCCTGCGGGTCGACGCGGCGCGTCTCGGCGAGCGCCTGTGCGCCGATATACGCGAAGTACAGCACGATCCCAAGCGGAATGATCGTCCAGGCGATCTCCAGCCCGGTGTGGCCTTCGAAATGGTCGCCGTAGCCAGTGTCGCCCGGCCGCCGCCGAAACACCACTATGCTGTACAGCAGAAAGACGACGATCAGGGCGAAGAGAAACGAGATCACTTTGATGTGCAAACCGAACAAGTTGTCGATCGGCACCGCTTGCGCGCTGGCCTGCACCGGTAGCAGCCCGATGCTTCCCAGGAGCAGATTGACAAGTATTGTGACAATAAGCACAAGGATTCCAACGACGGCGAAATGCTTCATGCCACCTCCTACGATCTGGTGATAGACGACGCGGTCTGTACGTGTTGGGCTATTTTCCGCTTGAAATTGACGTTCGACGGCGGTTCGCCCGCTGGCACATCGGGCAAAACCAGGCACACGGCATGTCCTGCCGAGCCGCGCCGCTAAGGCGCCAAGGCAGGGGCACACTCACACCAGGCCCGGTGTATAGATTAAAAACCGCTGAGGAAAGCTACACCAAACTTATACAATACTTTGTGAATTTTTGTGGTTGAAAACTCTTAACCGTTCGGGAACATTTCTTAACTGTTATGCCAATCCCACCTGAGCGCTTTTTGTGATGCTCCTGCCCGGCTTCGCCGGACAGGGCATCACAATTTTCAATGCCGTGTGCGGTTTTCCGCGCTCGCGCGGAAAACCGCACACGATACAAAGAAAAGTCCTAAAGAAATTTCGCGAGCGGCAATGCCGCCCGCTGCCCTGCCATAAAGCAAGCGATCAGCCGGATTTGGTACTAGCGGTCGCGCGGCGGCGCAGTGGCCTGCTCGAGCTGAGTCAGCCAGATCAGCGCCTGGGCCGAGGTTTCACCGCACATTTCGCGGCTTGGGCGCAAGCTTATGCAGACGGCCGGGCGCTCGGGGTGGCCAAACAGCATGCAGCGATTATCGGGGGTAAGCTGCGCGCAGCGCACGCCGGCCGGCTTGCCATTGGGCATGCCTGGGATGGGCGAAGAGATCGAGGGGGCGATGCAGCATGCGCCGCAGCCGGCGCGGCAGGCAAGTGTTTCGTCGCTCATGCCGGCACCCAGCGTAGCCGCGCGCCAGCCTGGCGCAGCCTGCCGAAGCCCGCGATATGCGTCGCCAGCACCAGCGCGTCGCCGGCCAGGATCTCGGGCAGCAGCGCCGCGCGGCTCGCGCGCGTGGCGGCCGGGTCGGCCCAGTTGACCAGCCACTCCGGCCGCTCGACTTCGAGCGGGTGGTGGTACAGATCGCCCAGGCAGAAGAGCGACTGCCCGCCCGCGCGCAGCCGGACTATCTGGTGGCCGGGCGTCTCGCCGGGGGCAGGCAGCACGCTTACGCCGCCCCCGAGGTCGCGCGCGCCGTCGACAAGCTCAAGCAGCCCCGCGCGTGCAATCGGCGCGAGCGCGCGGTGGGCCAGCGTCGCCGGGTCGGCGATGGCGGCTTGGGCCGCGAGCCAATCGGCCCGGCCGACCAAGTGCCGCGCGTTGGGGCAAAGCGCGGCGTATGCGCCGCCCTCGGCGCGCACCAGGCCGTTGTAGTGGTCGGCGTGCAGGTGTGTCACAACCACGTGGGTGATGTCGGCCGGATGAAGCCCGAGCGCCGCGAGCTGATCGGCCAGGCCCGGCGGCGGGCGGTAGCCCGGCGGCGGCTCGAGCGTGGCAAGATCGGCCGGGTCGCATGCGTCGACGAGGATCGCGGCGCCGGGCACGCTGATCAGCGCAGCCTGCACCGGCACGGGCTGCAGCCGCGCGAACAGCGGCGTGGACACGCCCCACTCGGCGCGCGGCACCCCCAGCCACTCGGCAAGGTCGGCGGCGATCGTGCCAAGGTTCAGCGCCGCCACGCGCGCGTGGCCGAGGTGAAGCATGTGCTGTGGCATCATAGTGGAGATCGATTGCTTTTGCGGCAGCCTGCGATTGCGCGCAATCATACCAGATTTCGGGGTAACTTTTCGCCCTCGCGGCGGGACTTATTTATACGAGTTACGCAGTGTTCTCCCGCGTGGGAGGTTTGGAGGGCGCAAGCCCTCCAAAATCACTTGGCAGGTCGCGGCCACGGCGGTGGCCGCGACCTGCCAAAAAGGAAGTTTTCGGGGGCGGCAAAGCCGCCCCGAACCCCCACCGCGTAACTTGTGTTATTGATAGGAGCACGTAGGCAGCTGGCGGGGGCGAGCCTTCGGAAGAGCGCAAAACCGCCCACCGATTGAGCCAGCGCAGCAGAGTGAAGCAGTGAACGAGCGCCCACTTTCCCAGCTTGTAGCCGATGCGCAACACGGCGACGCCGCAGCGTTTGCCGAGGTGGTACGGCGCTTTGCGGGCATGGCGCAGCGGATCGGCGTGGCGATGCTCGGCGACCGCCACCGCGCCGAAGACGCAGCGCAAGAGGCGTTTATCGACGCGTACCTGTCGCTGGCCAAGCTGCGCGACCCAGCCGCCTTTCCAGGCTGGTTTCGACGGATTGTGCTCAAGCACTGCGAGCGGCAGATCCGCAGCGAGCGCGGCGAAGTGCCGCTCGTGGAGGTGCTGCAGTATGGCGATGGCACGCCCGACCTGCTCGACACAATCTACACCCGCGCACGCCTCCACAAAGCGCTGGCGGGGCTCAGCCAGCGGCAGCAGGTGCTGCTGCGCCTGTTTTATATCGAGGGCTACTCGCAGCGTGAAATTGTCGAGATGGTTGGCTGGTCGCTGCCGGCCATCAAGAAACAGCTTTTCTTAGCCCGCAGCCAGATGCGAGAGGAGATGTACGACATGCAACCGACACCGAATACGCCAGTGGCAGTTCCCGGCACCGCGCAGCGCGTCGAGTTCTTTCTCGCGCTCCAGGCCCGCGATGCTCAGCGCGTAGCGCAGCTGGCGCGCCAGCTGCCGGCGCTGCTCGGGGCGTTCACCGAGTGGGGCGAGACCGACAACCGCAACTATTGGCCGCTGGGCTACACCGCACTGCACTATGCCGTAGGCGTCGGCGACGCGGCGCTGGCCGACGCGCTGATCGCCGCCGGGGCCGACGTGAACGCGCCTAGCAAGCACAACTTCGCGACGCCGCTACACGTTGCGGTGCTGCAGCAGCGAGGCGAGCTGATCGGGCGCCTGCTGGCGGCGGGCGCGAACAGCGGGGCGGCGAACTGCAATGGCCAGTCGGCGCTCCATTTCGCGGCCTACCGTGGCGACACCGACGCGGTGCGCCAGCTGCTCACGAGCGGGGCAGCCGCGTCGCTCAAAGACGCCGGGGGGCGCACACCGCTCGATTGGGCGCTGCATCGCGACAGCGCCGCCGCCGATATGCTGCGCCAGGCCGGAGCGGCCGCGCTTCGGCCGGAACTAGCCATTGCACTGCCGGCGCCCGACCGCGCGGGCACAATCTTTGAAACCGGTATCAAGCTGATCGACCTGTTTGCTCCGCTGGCGCGCGGCGCGGTCAACGCGCTGTTCACGCCGCTGAGCGGTGTGGGGAAAGTGGTGACGCTGGAGCAGCTGATCGAAACGGTGGCGCGCCGCTATGGCGGGCGAACGATCTTTCTCGGCATCGAGGCAGCCCGCTACACCGGCGCGGACCTCGCGATCGAGCTGAACGAAGTTGGCCTGGCAGGCGCGGCCGGCCTATTCTTTGCGCGCGCCGGCGATACGCAATCGCTGAGCAATGCGGCCGCCGCTGCGCTCGGGCGGCTGGATCGGGGACGCGAGACCTTGCTTATGGCCGACGCGCAGTTTGCCGAGGTGGATGGCCTGCAGGCGCAGATCGAGGCCGCCGCGGCCGGCAGCGTGACGCTGCTGTGGTATGGCGATTACACGGCCGGCGCCGAGCCCGAGCGTTTCGCCCGCGCGCACGCCGTGGTTGGCTTTGAGCTCTGGCGCGCGCTCAACGGCTACTGGCCGGCAATCGACCCGCTGCGCTCGCACTCGGATCTGATTGGCGGCCGCCATGCCGCGCTGGCCGCGCGCGCGCGTTGGCTGCTGCGCCGATACGAAGACCTGCGCGTTCTTGTCGAGCGCGACCCGCGCGGCGCCGACGCGCTGGCGAGCGACGACGACCGGGCCGTGGCCAGGCGCGGCCGCAAGATGCACGCGTTTCTAGCCCAGCCGTTCGGCGTGGCCGAGCTCTGGACCAACACATTTGGCGAGTATGTGCCGCTGGCCTGGGCGCTCGACGGGCTGGAGGCTGTACTCGATGGTGTAGCCGACGACGTGGACGAGGCGCAGCTACGCACGATCGCCGGGACGCGGCTGTACATCCGGCGCTAGCGCACCAGCGCGGCCGCGATTGCGCGCTCGGCGTCCAGCTCAGGCCCAGGGCCGCCGAGCCATGCCAGGAACTCGACGTTGCCGGCCGGGCCGGTGATCGGCGAGCGCGCGAGCCCGTGCGGCGGCATGCCGATCTGCGCGGCGAAGCTCAGCACGCCGCGCAGCACCGCCGCGTGGGCGGCCGGGTCGCGCACCACCCCGCCCTTGCCAACCTGCTCGGCGCCAGCTTCGAACTGCGGCTTGATCAGCGCGACGACCCAGGCGTGTGCCGCAACCAGCCGCTGCACCGCCGGCAGCACCAGCCGCAGCGAGATAAATGATACGTCGATCGTGGCGCAGTCGGCGAGCGGAGGATCGGAAAGAAGGCCGGGTGCCAGGGCGCCCGGCTCAATTTTCCCGCCCGCGCTGTGCGATTGTCGGCTAACCGGCTGATCGTCGGCGGGCAGCGCCTCGAGGTAGCGGATATTCGTGCGCTCGACCAGCCGCACGCGCGGGTCGTTGCGCAGCCGCCAGTCGATCAGGCCGTAGCCCACGTCGACGGCGTAGACGCGCGCGGCGCCGTGCTGTAGCAGCACGCTGGTGAAGCCGCCGGTCGAGGCGCCGACGTCGAGCGCGCGCAGGCCCGCCGGGCTGAGCGCGAAGGCCTCGAGCGCGTGGGCCAGCTTGTAGCCGCCGCGGCTGGCGTAGGGCAGCGACTCGGCCAGCTCAACCTCGGCGTCGTCGGCGACAAGCGCGCCGGCCTTGGTGTGCGGCGCGCCGCCGACGCGCACCGATCCGGCGAGGATCAGCGCCTGGGCTTTGCTGCGGGTTTCGGCCAGGCCGCGCTGCACCAGCAGCTGATCGAGCCGGGTTTTCTGCTTGGCCATGGTGTCCCTGCCGCGCGCCACCGCCGCGCTATGATTCCTCGGCTTCGAGCCCGGCGATATAGGCCTGCAGCCAGGCCGGCGCCGCGCCGCCGAGGGCTTCGCTGCGCGCGCGCAGGCGCGCCAGCTCGGCGTGGTGGCTGCGCGCCGGGGCACCGGGGCTGGCCGCCGGCTCCGGCGCCTGGTCGGGCTGGGCGTCGAGGTAGGCCACGACGAGCTCCGACACAAGGTCGGCCAGGTCGAGGTCGCGCGCGCGCACGATCGCCGCGAGCTTCTCGCGGTAGCCTGGCGCCAGCAGCAGCCGGGTTGGGATGCTGAACAGCCCTTCGTGCTCGGTCATAGCCACCTCCTGGCGCCATTATAGCACCTCGGGCGCGCACTTCTCCAAACCGCCACGCGCCGGCGTTCATATTCATGAAGGGGTTTGCTGAACATTTGCAGGACTTACGCAGCTGGCGTGCTCAGCCTTCGGCAGAGCGGTACCTCATTCCGTAGAGGTGCGGTTTTTCCGCGCGGAGCGCGGAAAACCGCACACACGATGAGCAAAAAGTACCTTGCTGCCGCAGGCACCATGCACGGCTTGGGGAAGCCGAACAGCGCAGCTGCGTAACTCCTAATTTGTATCGAAAGGAGCATGCAGCCATGGCAAAGAAAATGACGCAGGCCGCAGGCATGCCGTTTGCCGATTTCCTGCGCACCTGGTGGTACCTGCCAGTCACCGTATGGACCGACGCATTCGCGAATTTCTTCCACCCACAGCTATTTCTGGGATGCAACGTCGAAGACGCGAGCGACGAGTACCACGTGCTGGATGAAGTTGGCAGCTACGGGAAGCAGCTCAGCCAGATCGTAAAGGCCACCGACGTGCTGATCAAGCACCTGCCCGAGCAGCTGCCGCCCGAGGATGCGCTGGCGGTGCGGCAGTTCCGCGAGTACGAGGCGCGCGTAGACGCGGCGCTAGCCGAGAGCCGCGGCCCGCTGCCGTCCGACCTGACGGCGGGCTACGCCGAACGGCTGGGCAAAGCGCTGCGTGCCAAGCGCCAGGAAAGCACCCCGGAAGAGTTCGGCCAGCTGATCGCCAAGCTTTTGCTCGTGGCCGAGCGCAGCGCCGGAATGAGCGACGCCGACGCCGCTGCATTCGGGCACGCGCCTTCGATGTAGGCGACGAAAGGCAGCCACGATGAACGCATCACAGTGGGCGGCTGCGTTTCCAAGTGTAGAATCTGCTACGCCACCACGCTGGCCTCGCGCAGCGCGACAATGGCGGCCTCGTCGTAGCCGGCCGCGCGCAGGATCTCGTCGGTGTGCTGGCCAAGCCGCGGCGGCGGCAGGCGCACCTCGGGCGGCGTGGCCGAGAGGTGATAGGGCGGCCCGACAACCTTGATCGCCCCGGCGGTCGGGTGGTCGAGCTGGCGCACAATGCCGATCGCCTCGGTCTGCGCGTCGGTGAACACGCCGTGCAGGTCGCGCACCGCGCCGCACGGCACGCCGGCATCGTCCATGCGCGACTGGATCTCGGCCACCGGGTATTGGGCGAACAGCGCGGCCAGCTCGGCGTTGAGTTCGTCGCGGTGGGCCAGGCGCTGCGGGTTGGAGGCAAAGCGCGCGTCGGCGCGCAGGTCGTCGCGGCCCATTGCCGTGCAGAAGCGCCGCCACAGGTCTTCGGTGCCGACCGCCAGGTTGAAGAAGGCGTCGGCGGCGCGGTACAGCCCGTAGGGCACGATCGTGGGGTGCAGGTTGCCGCTGGTGGCGGGCGCCTCGGCGGTGGCGAAGTAGCGCCCGGCCTGGTAGGTCATCATCGCCAGCTGGCCTTCGAGCAGCGAGGTGTCGACGCGCTGGCCGTCGCCGGTGCGCGCGCGGTGATACAGCGCCACCTGCACCGCGTAGGCCGCGAACATGCCGGCCATGATATCGGCGATCGCGATGCCGACGCGCATTGGCTCGCCGCCGATCGGCCCGGTCATGCTCATGATCCCGCCCAGGCCCTGCAAGATCTGGTCGTAGGCGGCGCGCTCGCGCTCGGGGCCAACCTGGCCGAAGCCCGAGATCGAGCAGTAGACAATGTCCGGCCGCAGCGCGCGGCAGGCCTCGTAGCTGAAGCCCAGCCGGTCGAGCGTGCCGGGCACGAAGTTTTCGAGTAGCACATCGCTCGCCGCCACCAGGCGGCGCAGCACCTCGGCGCCGCGTGCGTCGCGCAGGTTCAGCGCGATGCTGCGCTTGTTGCGGTTGACGCTCAGGAAGTAGCTGCTCTCGCCACCCTGAAACGGCGGCCCCCAGCCGCGCGCATTGTCGCCAACGCCGGGCTGCTCGACTTTCACAATCTCGGCGCCCATGTCGCCGAGCATCTGGCTGCAGAATGGGCCGGCGAGCGCGCGCGTCAGGTCGACGACGCGCAATCCGGCGAGTGGCAATGGCATAGGTCGCTCTCTAATTTCTTTTTCTTGTGCGGCGGCCGGCCAAGCCCGGGCGCGCACAAGAAAACACAGGTAATCAAACGGAGTTGGTATTATACCCAGAACGATTGGCCGCGCGAATCGTTGACAGCGGCGCGGCTGCGCGCTATAGTGCCCGGCATCAATACGCGCTCGCGTCTGCGCGGAGGCGGTGATGGGGCATATGTTCGCGCGACTCTGGCCGGCGCTGCTGGCGCTGGCCGCTGGCCTGGCGCTGGCGTGCGCCTTGCTGGCGACACTGGCCGGCTGGCTGGCCGGCGGCGACGAGCTGGGGGCCGCGCGGGAGCGTTGGGCGTCGCGCCCGCTCGCACGCTACCGCCTGGTGGTGAGCGAAGAAACCAGCGCTGGCGGCTGCCGCCAGGATGTGCGCGTGCAAAACGAGCGCATCGTCGCGGTGCTGCAGAACCAGTGCGTGCGCGTCGCCAGCTGGACGGTCTCGAACCTGTTTGCCTGGGCCGCCGGCCTCGATCGGCGCAGCACGCGCTGCTACCCGACCGACGTGACGTGCGTATGCCAC
The DNA here is from genome assembly GCF_046328425.1 of Kouleothrix sp. NCBI lineage: Bacteria > Bacillati > Chloroflexota > Chloroflexia > Chloroflexales > Roseiflexaceae > Kouleothrix > Kouleothrix sp. The sequence goes on along the minus strand of NZ_JAXLWP010000041.1, from coordinate 22,847 downwards.
GCGATCTACTCGGCCGAGGCGCGCTACGACCCGCAGCTTGGCTACCCGCGCCAGATCACCTACCAGTGGCGCCTCGAGACCAACTGGGCCTACGCCGGCCACTGGGAGCGTATGGTTCGCGCCCACGAGCTGCCGAACTGCGTTTCGGTCGCCCGCCGCGTCGGCGGCTACATCAGCGTCACCGTGCTCTCGCTCACCCCCGAGCCATAGCCGGCGCGCGGCATCGGCCAAAAAAATCGCCCAAAATCGGGTCTTGACGAGCGTGCATCCTTCTTGTATACTCTGGATACTCCATTGGATCCAGAGTCGCGTCCAAACCATCATCCTCACTTTGCACACGCCAACAGCAGGCCATGCGGCCTGAGATGAATAAGCAGCGAGGCTTATTTCGTGTTGCACCCATTTCAGCGTGAAGCTGCCTATAGCGAGCTTGCAGACGCGCTTGGCGCCGAGTATGTCTCGACGCGGCCGAGCGACCGGCTCATCTATACCGGCGATTGGTCGTGGATGTCGCAGGTGTGGCTCGACCGCGGCCAGCAGCCGCCTATGCCCGATTTCGTGGTGCACCCCGGCTCGGCCGACGAGATCGGCCAGGTGCTGCGCGTAGCGGCGCGGCACGGCCTGCCGGTGGTGCCCTGGGGCGGCGGCTCGGGCTCGCAGGGCGGCGCGGCGCCACTGTACGGCGGCATCGTGCTCGACACCAAGCGCCTGAACCAGATCGTCGCGATCGACGAGCAGTCGCTCACGGTGCAGGCGCAGGCCGGCGTGATTGGCACGACGCTTGAGTGGGCGCTGAACGAGCGCGGGCTGACGCTGCCGCACTACCCCTCTTCGGCCAACTGCGCCACGGTGGGCGGCTACCTTGCCGCGCGCGGCTCGGGCGTGATCTCGACGAAATACGGCAAAGCCGAAGACATGGTGCTGTCGATCGAGCTGGTGCTGCCTAACGGCACGGTGATGCGCACGCTGCCGGTGCCGAACCACGCGAGCGGGCCTGGGTTGCTGCAGCTGTTCGTCGGCTCGGAGGGCACGCTTGGCGTGATCACCGAGGCGACCATGCGGATCGAGCGGCTGCCCGAGGCGCGGCTGCTGCGCGCGGTGCTGTTCCGCGATCTCGCGGCGGCGCTCGAGGCTGGCCGGCGGATCATGACCAGCCGGCTCCAGCCGTGTGTGCTGCGCCTGTACGACCCAGCCTCGACCGGATCGATGCTCAAGCGCGTGCTCGGGCTCGATCTGCAGGGCGCGTGCTTTATTCTCGGCTTCGACGGCTGGGCCGAGATCGCAGCGGCGCAGGAGGCGCGCGCGCTGGCGATCTGCGCCGATCTGGCCGGCCAGGACCTGGGCCGCGAGCCGGGCGAGCACTGGTGGCATCATCGCTACGATTTCTACTACCCGCCGCTGGCGATCGCGATGCCCAAGATGTTCGGCACGCTCGAGACAGTGTGCACCTTCGACAAGATCGAGCCGCTATACCGGGCCAAGAAGCGCGTGATCGAGCAGGACTTCGCCGCCTGGGGTGCGCGCTATATCGCGCACTTCTCGCACTGGTTCCCCTGGGGCGTGATGATCTACGACCGCTTCATGATCGACGAGCCGCCGGCCGACCCGAGCGAGGCGCTGCGGCTGCATAACCGGGTGTGGACGCAGGCGGCGCGCACGTCGCTCGAGTGCGGCGCGGTGCTGAACGAGCACCACGGCATTGGCTGGAAGCTCGGCCGGCTGATGCCCGAGCTGCTGGGCGCGTCGTGGCCGGTGCTCGAGGGCATCAAGCGGACGATCGACCCGCAGAATATTATGAATCCGGGCAAGCTTGGCTTCCCGGCGGCGCGCTAAACCCCGCCATATGATACGCTGTTCGCTTGATCACGTATCGATTGTGTTGCACGATGTAGCTTCGCCACGTCGTGCAACACAAAAAGAAATTTGGGGCGGCGAAGCCGCCCCAAGCCCCCGCCAACGTGTAAGTCATCAAGCGAATTTGGTAAGTGCCCGATTGCAGGAGCCGGACAAGGCAACTGCGTAAGTCCCAAGAGCTTCTGACACAAACAGAATGAATGTAATCGACACAACCGAAGGCTGCCGCTACTGCCTGATGTGCCGGCATATCTGCCCGGTGACGCGCGTGACGTTTAACGAGGCGACATCGCCGCACGGCTGGGCCTTGGCGATCGCTTCGGTGCGGCGCGGCCTGCTCGACTGGGACGCCGAGACGGCCAACCTGCTGTACCAGTGCGCCGACTGCGGCGCTTGCCAGGCGTTCTGCGTCACTGGCCAGCCGCTGCCGCAGGCGATTGTGGCGGCGCGCGCGCAGGTGGCAGCGGCTGGCGGCGCCCCCGCAGCCGTGGCCGATGTCGCGGCGGCACTGACACGCTGGGGCAACCCGTACGGCCCGGCCGACGCGCCGACGCCGCGCGCGAACCCGACCATGCTGCTGGCCGGCGCCGTGGCGTGGCACCGCGAGCGCGCCCAGCTCGACGCGGCCCAGGCGCTGCTCGAGCACGCCGGCGTGGCCCATGGGCTGCTGGCGGCCGGCCGCGATACCGGCTACCTGGCCTATACGCTCGGCCTGCACGATCTCGCCGCTAGCCTGGCGCGCGCCACGGCCGACGAGATCGGCCAGAGCGGCTGCCGCAGCGTGCTGGTGCTCGAGCCCGAGCAGGCATGGCTGCTGCGCGAGATCTACCCGGCGCTGGGCGCGCCGCTGCCCGACACTGTCGAGGTGATCGAGCTTGTGGACACGCTGGCGCGCCTGCTGGCCGAGGGCCAGCTGCGGCTGCAGCCGCTGGCTGGCGCGCACGAGCTGGCCTACCACGACCCATGCCACACGCCGCGCCGCCCCGACCGCGCCGACGCGCCACGCCGGCTGCTGGCGGCGCTGCTCGGCGGCGCGCCGGCCGAGGGCTTCTGGCGTGCCAAGCGCGCGGCCTCGTGCGGCGCCAGCGGCGGCCTGCCGTGGACCCAGCCGGCGCTGGCCGGCGCGCTGGCGCGTGCCGCGATCGCCGATGCGCTCGGCGGCGCGAGGCGCACGCTGGTGTGCGACGCGCCTGGCTGCCTGGCGCACCTGCGCGCCAACGCCGGCGAGCAGACTGCCGTGAAGGGACTGTACGAGCTCCTGGCGGAGCACGCTCTGAGTGGCGAGCGCTAAAGCCCGCACGAATACCCCGGGAACAAGGCAACCCGCAACACTTCTAAGCGAGGAGGAAGCAACGATGCAGGTCTCCATGCACAACTGGATGCGCGCCGAGCCGGTCGAGACGACCATACGCCGCCTGGCAAAGTATGGCTACGACAGTATCGAGATCAGCTACGATAGCGTCGAGTTATCGCCCGGCGCGCCAGGCACCAAAGCAGTACGCCAGATGCTCAAGGACAACGGGATCGGCTGCTATGGCTCGATCAGCCTGATGTTCACCGGCCGCGACCTGATCCACGCCGACCCGGCCGTGCGCGCTAGCTCGGTCGAGTACCTGAAAAGCTGCATCACCATGGTCAAGGAGCTTGAGGGCAAGGTGATGAGCATTGTGCCCTCCGAGGTCGGCAAGGTCAAGGCCATGGCGTCGCCCGAGCAAGAGTGGCAGTGGGCGATCGAGGGCTTGAAAGAGGTGCACGCCCACGCCACCAAAGAGGGCATTCGCGTGGCGCTCGAGCCGCTTAACCGCTTCGAGACCAACTTCCTCAACCGCCACGACCAGGCGCTGCTGCTGGCCGAGCACGTCGCGCCCGACGTGGGCGTGTGCCTGGACGTGTACCACATGAACCAGGAAGACGCGAACATGTTCAAGGCGATTGAGAACGCCGGCGCCAAGCTGTACGACCTGCACGTGGCCGACAACAATCGCATGGCCTGCGGCCAGGGCGCGCTCGATTGGGAGCGCCTGCTCAGCACCTGCAAGAAGATCGGCTACGAGGGCTCGCTGACCGTCGAGTTCGTGCCGCCGATCGACCGTACCCCCGCCAACCCGTACAAGAACGCGCTGGCCGCCGCCGACGCGACGCTCACCGCCGACCAGCTGAAGTTCATCGAAGACCACGGCTCGGGCGTGCTCTCGGAGGAATTCTACTCGTGGCTGGTCGAGGAAAGCATCAAGACGCTGCGCAAGCACATGTAAATGTTGAGCTTTAAGGTTTGAGCTTTGAGCTGCCAGGCTCAGAGCCCAAAGCTCAAAGCTCAAAGCTCAAAACGCATGAAGACGGTTCTACTGATCGGCACACTCGACACCAAGGGCCACGAGATCGCCTACCTGCGCGAGCGGCTGCGGGCGCTGGGCTATGGCGCGCTGGTGCTCGACTCGGGCATCCTCGGCGAGCCGCTGGGCTGCGTGCCCGACATCTCGCGCGCCGAGGTGGCCCGCGCCGCAGGCTACGATATCGACGCGCTGCGCACGATCGGCACGCGCGGCGCGGCGGTCGAGCGCATGATCAAAGGTGTCGAGAAGCTGGCGCTCGAGCTCTTCGCCGACGAGCGCTGCCACGGCCTGATCTGCCTGGGCGGCGCCGAGGGCGCGGTGCTGGGCGCGTCGGCGGCCAAGGCGCTGCCGATCGGCGTGCCGAAGATCATCGTCTCGCCGATCGCCTCGGGCGTGCGCAAGTTCGGCCCGCTGATCGGGCGGCGCGACGTGATGGTGGTGCACTCGCTGATCGACATCCTGGGCATCAACCCGATCAGCCGCACCGTGTTCGACAATGTCGTGGCGGCCATGGCCGGGATGCTCGCGAACGGCCATACGCTGGCGCAGGAGCCCGAGCTTGCCGCCGGCGATGCGCGGCCGTACGTGGCCGCCACCATGCTCGGCAACACCACGCGCGGCATGATGGTGGCGAAGGACTACCTGGCCGCGCGCGGCTACGAGACGGTGATCTTTCACTCGAATGGCGTCGGCGGGCCGATCATGGAAGAGCTGCTTGAGCAGGGTCTGTTCAGCGGGGTGATCGACTACACGCTGAACGAGCTCTCCGAGCCAATGCTCAACGGTTTCCAGTCGGCGCCCGAGCGGCTCGAGAAGGCCGGCGCGCTGGGGCTGCCGCAGGTGGTTGTGACGGGCTGCGTCGACTTCGCATGCCACGGCCCGCGCAACGCCGTGCCCGAAGCGCTGCGCGACCGGCCGGCGTACTACCACAACCCCGAGTTCACGCTTATTCGCCTGAGCCGCGACGAGCAGGCCCAGGTCGGCGCGACGATCGCGCGCAAGCTCAACGCGGCGCGCGGCCCCGTCGAGCTGTTCATCCCGCTGGGCGGCGTGTCGATCCCAGACGTGCCCGGCGGCGCATTCTACGACCCCGAGGCGAGCCTGGCGTTTCGCGAGGCGCTGCTGGGCGCGCTGCGGCCGGGCATCCCGGTGCACCTGATCGACGCGCACATCAACGACCCGCCCTTCGCCACCGCAGTGGCCGATGCGTTTCTTGGCCTGTTGGCGCGATGAACCGAGGCATACGAGCCAGGGATACCGCGGAATACCAGCGGAAGACGCTCGCATCCGTGCCTTGTGGCTCACCAGTATGGAGAGAAAAGGAATGGCCGAACAACAACTCTCGCACTGCCTGGCCGACTTGGCCTACCCGGATATTCAGGCGTACCTGCAGCGCAGCGACCTGATCCTCGTGCCCATGGCGAGCCTCGAGCAGCACGGCCCGCACCTGCCGCTGAGCACCGATACCGTCACCGCCTACGAGGTGAGCAAGCGCGCCGCCGAGCAGGCCGACGTGCTCTACACGCCGACAATCTGGACGGGCTACTCGCCGCAGCACATGCGCGGCCCCGGCCAGGGCATGGGCACGATCACCATCCGCGCCGAGACGCTGCTGAACCTGCTGTACGACGTGGCGCGCAGCTTGATCCACCACGGCTTCAACAAGCTGATCTTTGTGAACGGCCACGGCTCGAATGTCAAGGTGATCGACCCGGTGCTGCGCAAGATTCGCTACAACACCGGCGCGCTGGTGGCCTTCTACAAGCCTTACGCCGAGCGCTACATGGGCCTGGTGAAAGACCTGATGGAGAACCCGCCCGACGAGACGCCCGGCTGGCACTCGAGCGAGCTGGAGACGTCGCAGATGCTTGCGCATAACGCCGAGCTGGTGCGCATGGAGCGTGCCGCCCGCACCGAGACGCACATCCCACAGTGGCTGCCCAGCGCCTTCAACAAGGCCGACGGCGCGCCCGACGTGCAGTTCCGCGGCTACCAGTACTTCCAGTTCCCGATGGACCACGACGAGTTTACCGACACCGGCGTGATCGGCAACCCGATGCGCGCCAGCGCCGAGAAGGGCGAAGAAGCGTTCCGCCGCTACGCCGCACACCTCGTCGACGCGATCGCCGAGCTGCAAAAGGTCGATGTGCACGTGCATACCCGCGAGTTCCGCGACCGGGTGTAGGGGAAGAGCGTCACGCTGATGCGCGCCCTCAGGGCGCCAAAGGAAAAGGCATGAAACGCCCACGCATCCAGCACGTCAGCATCCCGCGGCCGCCCGGCGAAGACAGCGCCGCCCAGGCCGTGGCGTTCTACGGCGGCCTGCTGGGGCTGCGGCCGAAGCCGGTGCCGGCGACGATCACGTACCTCGATCTGGTGTGGTTCGACGTGGGCGGCGATACCGAGCTGCACGTGTTCAGCGAAGAAGCGCTGGGCGACCGCTCGGGCCGCCACTTCTGCCTTGAGGTTGAGGATGTGGCGGCGGTGCGCGCAAAGCTGACCGCGGCTGGCTACCAGCCATGGGACCCCGACGCGATCAACAACCGGCCGCGCTTTTTCTGCCGCGACCCGTTCGGCAATATTGTTGAGTTCACCACCATCCTGGGAAGCTATGAGCTTTGAGTGCCGAGTTTTGAGTTAGTATAGCGACTCATAGCTCAGAACTCGAACTCAGCACTTCAAGGAGGATTGTATGGCAGGCACGATTGGTGTTGGTCTGGTTGGCTACAAGTTCATGGGCAAGGCCCACTCGAATGCCTACCGCCAGGTGGCTCACTTCTTCCCCGATGTGGCGCTGCGCCCCGAGATGAAGGCGATCTGCGGGCGCGACGAGGCCGGCGTGCGCGCTGCCGCCGAGCAGTTTGGCTGGCAGGGCTACGAGACCGACTGGCGCGCGCTGGTGGCGCGCGACGACATCGGCCTTGTCGATGTGTCGACGCCGGGCGATAGCCACGCGCCGATCGCGATCGCCGCCGCCGGCAACGGCAAGCACGTGTTCTGCGAGAAGCCGCTGGCCAATACGCTGGCCGAGGCGCGCCAGATGCTGGCGGCGGTGCGGCAGAACAAGGTCGTCGGCATGGTCAACTTCAACTACCGGCGCGTGCCGGCGGTGCAGCTGGCCAAGCGGCTGATCGACGAGGGCCGGATCGGCCAGATCTACCACTGGCGCGCGGTCTACCTGCAAGACTGGATCATGGACCCGAACTTCCCGCTGGTGTGGCGGCTGCAGAAAGATACCGCCGGCGCCGGCACGCTGGGCGACCTGGGCGCGCACGTGATCGACCTGGCGCGCATGCTGGTGGGCGAGATCAGCCACGTGAGCGGTATGCTCACCACCTTCATCAAGCAGCGCCCGGTGCTGGCAGGCACGACCGGCGGCCTGGGCGCGGCCGGCGGCCAGGAGCTGGGCGAGGTGACGGTGGACGACGCGGCGCTGTTCCTGACGCAGTTCGCGAATGGCGCGGTCGGCAGCTTCGAGGTGACGCGCTTCGCCAAGGGGCGCGCCAACTACAACAGCTTCGAGATCAACGGCAGCAAGGGCAGCATTCAGTTCAACCTCGAGCGCATGAACGAGCTGAACGTGCTGTTCGACGACGACACGGCCGATGTGAAGGGCTACCGCAATGTGCTGGTGACCGACGGCGGCGCGCACCCATATATGAGCGCGTGGTGGCCGGCCGGGCATATCATCGGCTGGGAGCATACGTTCACCCACGGCGTCTACGACCTGATGAACGGCATCGCCGCCGGGCAGTCGCCTGCGGCGACGTTTGAGGACGGCATGCGCTGCCAGGCGATCCTCGACGCGGTCGAGCGCTCGGCCGGCAGCGGCGCGTGGGTCGAGCCCGAGTACGAGTGATCGACGGTTTGTGGTCGCCGCTCGCGCGCGGCGACCGCAAACCAGCTATCGATAGCATCGCCTGGCCGAAAGCGTGTTTCGGCCAGGTGTACGGCCACAGCGCCTGCGCTGCAACTGAAAGGAGGAAGCCACACACCGCGCCACTACAAGTCCGACCACACGACGATTGATGATCGGTACTTCACCAGAACAAAGGAGTTCAGTCATGTCTGACTCAAAGCTTGATCGGCGCAGATTCCTTCGGATTGCGGCTTTTTCTGGCATTGGCGCGGTGCTGGCGGCTTGCGGCGGCGAAGCCGCGCCTTCGGCGCCAGCGGGTGGCGCAGCGCCTACCGCAGCCTCCGGCGGCGCCGCTGCGGCGCCCACGGCGGCCTCCAGCGGCGCGGCAAGCGGCGGCGCAGCGGGCGGTAGCGTGAAAGAGCTCACCATTCTGTGGGCGCAGTGGGATCCCTCGAACTACCTCCAGCAGCTCGTGAAAGACTACCAGGGCGTCGCGGGGATCGACGTGAAGGTCGTGCAGGAGCCGTGGGGCACCTTCGGCGACCGCTTCTTCACCGAGATGGCCGCCAAGGGCACCGCCTGGGACATGGTGGTGGGCGACAGCCAGTGGCTCGGCCAGGCCTCGACCAACGGCAACTACATCGAGATCACCGACATCTTCAACACCGACCTGAACGGCAAAGCCCTGGCGCCGGCGACGGTTACGGCCTACGCCGAGTACCCCAAGGGCACCGGCAAGTACTGGGCCTACCCGCTCGAGGGCGACGCCGACGGCTGGGCCTACCGCAAAGACCTGTTCGAGGACCCCAAGGAGATGGAGGCCTACAAGGCCAAGTACAATCGCGACCTCAAAGTGCCCGAGACGTGGGCCGAGCTGCGCGATATCGCCGAGTTCTTCACCCGGCCCGACAAAAACCTGTACGGCCTGGGCATCTACACCCAGAAGGACTACGACGCCATCACCATGGGCTACGAGAACGTGCTGTTCAGCTGGGGCGCCGACTGGGGCACGCCCGACTACAAGGTGCAGGGCGTGCTGAACTCGAAAGAGGCGGTCGAGGCGCTTGATTTCTACAAGAGCCTGTACAAGTTCGTGCCCCCCGGCAGCAGCAACGACTTCTTCCAGGAAGTCAACAATAAGTTCACGGCCGGCCAGATCGTGATGGCGATGAACTACTTCGCGTTCTTCCCCGCGCTGGCGAACAAATCGAGCAACCCGTTTGCCGACAAGACCGGCTACTTCTCGAACCCGAAGGGCCCCTCCGGCAAGAGCTTCGCCGCGCTTGGCGGCCAGGGCATCAGCCTGATCAGCTACATCAACGACGACCGCAAGAAGGCCGCGACCGAGTTCTTGAAGTGGCTCGCCAAGGACGATACCCAGAAGAAGTGGGCTCAGCTCGGCGGCTATACCTGCAACAACGCGGTGCTGAACTCCGACGAGTTCAAGAAGGCCACGCCCTACAACGCGGCTTTCGCCGAGACGATGCAGAAGGTCAAGGATTTCTGGGCCGTGCCGGTGTACTCCGAGATGCTGCAGGTGTCGCAGACCAACCTGCATAACTTCGTCGTGGCCGACCAGGGCACCGCCCAGGAGGCGCTCGACGACATGGCCAAGAAGCACGAGGATACCCTCAAGAAGGCCGGGCTGCTGAAATAAGAGTTGGGTGCTGAGTGTTGAGTTTTGAGTGGATCACCATCGCTCGAAACTCAACACTCAACATTCCAAACTGAGAACTTCGCTATGTATGGTGCCAAAGACATCGAGAGCCGCACCGGGCGGGCGCGGCAGCCGGCCGCCTTGAGCGACGCGGCCCTGAAGCGGCTGTTTCTCTGGCCGACTCTGGGGTTGCTGATCGCGTTCAACCTGTTTCCGCTGCTCTACAGCTTGTACCTCAGCTTCACCGATTACTCGGCGATCTCGAGCCGTGCGCCGCAGTGGATCGGCTTGCAGAACTACCGCGATATTCTCAACGATGGGCAGCTGTGGATCTACTTCCGCAATACCGGCAAGTACGTCGTGCTGTCGGTGGCGTTCGAGACGCTGGTGGGCTTCGGGATGGCCCTGCTGCTGCGGCGCAAGTTCTTTGGCAGCGGCATCATCACGACGCTCATCCTCATCCCGATGATGTGCTCGCCGGTGGTGGTCGGCCTGTTCTGGAAGATGATGTACAACCCTGGGTACGGTATCTTTAACTACCTGCTCGGTTTCCCGGCCGGCCGTGGCCCGGATTGGCTGTCGTCGCCAAAGCTGGCGCTGTGGGCGGTGGTGATCGTCGATGTGTGGATGTGGGCGCCCTATGTGATGCTGCTGTGCCTCGCAGGGCTCAGCGCTATCCCCGATTACCTGTACGAGGCCGCCGAGATCGACCGGGCCGGACCGCTGTATACCTTCTGGCGCATTACGCTGCCGCAGGTGGCGCCGCTGCTGCTGATCGCGGTGCTGTTCCGCACGATCGAGGCGTTTAAAACCTTCGACCTGGTGATGGGCCTCACCGGCGGCGGCCCCGGCGATACCACCGAGCTGGTGGCGGTTGATCTGTACCGCCTGGCGTTCCTTGGCCAGTTCAACACCGGGAAATCCAGCGCACTGGCGTATATCGTGCTGGTGATCATCACCGGCGTGAGCAATATCTACGTGCGCTACCTGAACAAGCTGAAGGAAGGCTGAGCGCGCGTGCGGCCGTGGCGCGGTCGATCCTCTGCCGCAGCCGGTCGCCAGCGCTATCTTCCTGGTTCATGACGCGCGCTTCGGTGGTACGCAGCAGGATCTTCCGTGGGCACGGGCGCGCTCGCGTGGTGCGCAGCAGGATCTTCCGTGGGCACGCGGCGCGCTCGCGTGGTGCGCAGTATGATCTTCACGATCACGAACAGGGTAAGCCATGCCAAAAGTTGAAAACGTCCAGCGCGTGCGTGCGATCACCGGCCTGCGCGCCGCCGCAGCGATTGTGGTATGCATTATTTTCCTGATCCCCATCCTGTGGATGCTGCTGACGGCGTTTAAGCCGCAGCAGGATGTGATCAAAGTGCCGCCTAAGGTGCTGTTCACGCCGAGCCTGCAGGGCTTTGTGAACCTGTTCTTCCAGCGCCTGTCGCTGCCGCAGTCGCAGATGGCGCAGTACGAAGGGCGCAGCGACCTAAACTGGTGGGATCAGGTGGCGCTGGCGCAGGGCCAGATTACGATCGGCCCGAGCCAGTACACCGGGCGGCTGCTCAACTCGGTGATTATCGCCACTGGCTCGACGCTGGCGGCGGTGGCGCTGGGCACGCTGGCGGCCTACGCCTTTAGCCGCTTCCGCATTCGCGGCCAGGCCGACCTGCTGTTCTTCATCCTGAGCACGCGCATGCTGCCGGCGGTGGTGGTGACGATCCCGATCTTCCTGATGTACCGCCGGCTGGGCCTGAGCGATACACACCTTGGCCTGATCCTGCTCTACACCGTGTTCAACCTGTCGCTGTCGGTGTGGCTGATCAAAGGGTTCATGGACGAGATCCCGCGCGAGTACGAGGAGGCCGCGCTTGTCGACGGCTACAGCCGCTGGCAGGCGTTTGTGAAGATCGTGCTGCCGCAGGCGATCAGCGGCATCGCGGCCACGACGGTGTTCTGCCTGATCTTCGCGTGGAATGAGTACGCCTTTGCGCTCATGCTCACCAGCGACCGCGCCCGCACCGCGCCGCCCAGCATCCCCTCGCAGCTTGGCACCGGCGGCGTCGAGTGGTCGGCGATTGCGTTTGGCTCGCTGCTGTTCCTGATCCCGGTGGTGATCGTGGTGTTTGCGCTGCGCAACTACCTGCTGCGCGGCATTACCTTCGGCGCGATCCGCCAGTAGCGCGGCGCGGGCCGAAGCACGCCGGCGCTGCGCCGTTCACCCGGCGCGTATGTTCGGCACTCCGCCCGGAACACGCCCGCACCCTGATGCGCAGGCCTCGGGCAGCCGCAGGCAAGCCGCGAAGCGTTGCAATGGCGCGAGATGCAAAAAGGAACCAACCCATGGAGCACAACCCGGTGACAACTCCGCAGGCCGGCGAGCCGCTGGCGCTGCTCGATACGCCCGACGAGCGCGCCGAGCTGCCGGTGAGCCGGCCATCGTCGCGCCGCTACCTCGAGCCGGCCGCGATCGGGGTTATGGCGCTGGGCTTCGTCATGATGTTCCAGCCGTTCGCCAAGCCGCTGTTCACCTACAGCTTCATCGTCATCCTGCTCGGCACGCTGATGTTCATTGTCGTGAGCCACCTGCCCGAGTAGCCGGCGGAAGCAGGGCAGCCGCCACGGGCCACGCCCGCGCGGCGCCGCCACGGTGCAACGGAACTATGGCCTGGTCAGCGCAATGCTAGCCTATGTGCAGGGGTAGCCCTGGAAGGCATACCAATGGCAACCATCCAGCTTCAACAGGTTGAAAAGAGATTTGGCGAGTTCCACGCGGTGCAGCCGATGGACCTGACGATCGGCGACGGCGAGTTCGTCGCGCTGCTTGGCCCCTCGGGCTGCGGCAAAACCACCACGCTGCGCATGATCGCCGGCCTCGAGACGGTGAGCAGCGGCCGGATCTTGCTCGATAATCGCAACGTGACCAACCTGCGCGGCCGCGAGCGCGATATCGCGTTCGTGTTCCAGCTGTTCGCGCTCTACCCGCACATGACTGTGCGCCAGAACGTGGCCTTCCCGCTGCAGACCCAGCGCGAGCCAAAAGACGCGATCGAGCGGCGCGTCGACGAAGTGATCAAGATGCTCGAGATCGGCCACCTGCAGTACCTGCGCCCCGGCTCGCTCAGCGGTGGCGACCGCCAGCGCGTCGCGCTGGCGCGCGCGCTGGTGCGCCGCCCGGCCGCGTTCCTGATGGACGAGCCGCTCGGCGCGCTCGACGCGGAGTTCCGCGAGGTGATGCGCGTCGAGATCAAGCGCCTGCACCTGGCCACACGCGCCACTACCGTGTATGTGACGCACGACCAGGTGGAGGCTATGGCGATGGGCGACCGGATCGTGGTGATGTCGAACGCGGTGGTGCAGCAGATCGGCACGCCACAGCAGGTGTACTACGACCCTTCAAACCTGTTCGTGGCGCGCTTCATCGGCAGCCCTGGCATGAACTTGCTGCCCGGCGTGTATGGCGACGGCGTCGTGACGCTCGGCGGCGGCAACCACTACCCGGTGCCTGCGCCATGGCGCGCGGCGATCGAGCGGGCCGCGCCGGCCGACGGCCGGGTGGTGGTGGGCTTCCGACCCGAGTCGGCGCTGCTGCGCGCCGACGGCCCACTCGCCGCCGAAGTCTACGCCGACGACCTGCACGGCGCCTATACCATGCTACACCTGGCGCTCAACGCGGCCGACACGATCGTGCACGCCCGCGCCGCCCGCGAGCTGAGCTACCCGATCGGTACGGCGCTACACTTCGATATCGCGCCCGACCAGGTGCGGTTCTTCGACGCGACGACCGAGCGGGCGATTGCATTGTGAGTCTGTAAAGGCGCTCGGGCATCTTGTGCGCTGTTTCCGCGCTTCGCGCGGAAACAGCGCACACAGCGAAACAAAGAACCGCTCTGCTGGAGGCAGATTGCGCCAGCTGCGTCGCTTGAGCGCTCGCTCAACACTCAAAAGTCAAAACGAGAACCGGAGGCTCTGTGGCGGATGTAACCCTGCAATCGATCACCAAGCGCTTTGGCAAGATCACCGCGCTCGACGACGTGTCGTTTAGCATTCACGACGGCGAGTTCTTCGTGCTGCTGGGGCCGAGCGGCGCCGGCAAAACCACCACACTGCGCGTGATCGCCGGGCTCGAGCACCAGGACGCCGGCACTGTCACCTTCGACGGCACCAGCGCCGAAAGCCTCACCACGCCCGAGCGCGATGTCGCGTTTGTGTTTCAGCAGTACTCGCTCTACCCGACGATGTCGGTGTACGACAACCTGGCCTTCCCGCTGCGCGCGCCGGGGCGGCGCATAGCCGAAGACGAGATCAAGCGGCGCGTGGGCGAGGCGGCCGAGAAGCTGCGCATCAACCACCTGCTCGAGCGCAAGACCGCACGGCTCTCGGGCGGCGAGATGCAGCGCGTGTCGATCGGCCGCGCGATCGTGCGCGACCCGCGGATCTTCCTGATGGACGAGCCGCTCTCGAACCTCGATTTCAAGCTGCGCGAGGCGCTGCGCGTCGAGCTGAAGCACCTGCAGAAGACGCGCGCCAGCACGACGCTGTTCGTCACCCACGATCAGATCGAGGCGCTGACCATGGCCGACCGCATCGGCGTGCTGGATCACGGGCGGGTGGTGCAGATCGGCACGCCGTACGACATCTACGACCGCCCGGCCACCACGTTTGTCGCCCAGCTCGTCGGCTCGCCACGCATCAACCTGCTCGGCGCCGCGCGCGCCGAGGGCAGCGTACGCGTGCCCGACAGCCCGATCGCGTTCTCGCTGAATGGGCTGAGCGGCGCGCTGCCGCGCGAGTTTACGCTGGGCGTGCGCCCCGAAGATGTGCAGCCGCAGCCCGACGGGCCGTTCGCCGGCACGGTCGCGCTGATCGAGCCGCTGGGCGTCGAGACGCTGGTGTACATCAAGGCCGGCGCGCAGACGCTGGTCAGCACGGTGCCGGGGATGTCGCGCCTGCAGATTGGCAACGAGGTACGCTTCGGCATCGCCCGCGAGCGGCTGCACTATTTTGGCGTAGATGGCGTGCGCGTCGGCGCGCGGTAGAAAGCCGAGAAGCATCACCACGCGCACGGCTGCCGCCCGCCAACAAGCACCCTGGGAGGCTGTATGCACTATGGCGTGAATACATGGGTGTGGGTTTCACCGCTCGGCGACGCCGACGTAGCGGCGCTGGTGCCGAAGGTGGCCGAGATCGGCTTCGACTGGATCGAGCTGCCGATCGAAAGCCCCGGCGATTTCGACTACGCCCGCGCCGGCGCGATCGTGCGCGACGCCGGGCTGAAGGTGAGCGTGGGCGCGGCTATGGCGCCCGACCGCGACCTGATCCACCCCGACGAGAGCATCCGCGCCAATGGCATGGCGTACGTGCGCCACTGCATCGACGCGGCCCACACGATCGGCGCGACCAACCTGATCGGCCCGATCTACACCGCAGTCGGGCGGGTGTGGCAAGCGACCCCCGACGAGCGCGAGCGCGACCTTGAGCTGCTCACGGCGAAGCTGCGCGACCTGGCCGAGTACGCGGCCGATCGCGGCGTCGTGCTGTGCATCGAGCCGCTGAACCGCTTCGAGACCAGCCTGATCAACCTGGCGGCGCAGGGCGTCGAGCTGATCGACCGGGTCGACCGGCCGGGCTGCCGCCTGATGCTCGACACATTCCATATGAACATCGAGGAGCAGTCGCTCGGCGACGCCATCCGGCTCGCCGGCAAGCGCGTGCAGCACGTGCACGCCTGCGAGAACGATCGCGGCACGCCGGGCTCGGGCCACGTGCCCTGGAACGACGTGGCGGCCGGGCTGCGCGACATTGGCTACGATGGCCCGGTGGTGATCGAATCGTTCACCAGCAAGGTCAAGAGCATCGCGCGCGCGGCGGCGATCTGGCGGCCGCTGGCCGCCAGCCAGGATGCGCTGGCGCGCGACGGGCTGGCCTTCCTGCGCGGCCTGCTGGCCTGAGCGCTTTCCTCACAAGCATCGTCTCGCTCGCAACCTTGCTGGTTGGGCCGTGGCTGGCTGCCGCCGTAGCCGGCAGCAACGAGAAAAAGAAAGCTGACATCGGGTTCGAGCATTGCGAGGAGAACCGATGACCAAGCCGATCGCCATCATCGGTGCGCTCGACACAAAGGGCGCCGAGTTCGCATACCTGCGCGAGCGCATCCAATCCTACGGCGCGCCGACGCTGACCATCGACATTGGCGTGGTTGGCGCGCCGCCGTTCGCTCCCGACATCGCCAGCGCCGCAGTGGCCCAGGCCGCCGGCACTAGCCTCGGCGAGCTGCGCGCCGCGAACGACCGCGGCGCGGCCATGGCCGCGATGGGCCGCGGCGCCGCCGCGCTGCTGCGCCAGCTCTACGACGAAGGCGCGATCGGCGCGGCGATCGGCATGGGTGGCAGCGGCGGCGCCTCGGTGATCGCCGAGGCCATGCGCGCGCTGCCGCTGGCCGCGCCCAAGCTGCTGGTATTCACGCTGGCCGCCGGCGATATGAAGCCCTACCTCGGCAGCCGCAATATCACCGTGATGCCCTCGATCGTCGACGTGGCCGGGCTCAACCGCGTGAGCCGCCAGATCTTCAGCCACGCCGCCGGCGCGATCGTCGGGATGGCCCGCGCCGAGACGCCCGAGATCGCCGACCGGCCGATCGTCGCCGCCAGCATGTTCGGCAACACCACCCCCTGCGTCGATCGCGCGCGCGCCACGCTCGAGGCCGCCGGCTACGAGGTGATGGTATTCCACGCGACCGGCACCGGCGGCGCCACGATGGAGAGCCTGATCGGCGACGGGTTCGTGCGCGGCGTATGCGACATCACCACAACCGAGTGGGCCGACGAGCTGGCCGGCGGGATCTTGAGCGCCGGCCCAACCCGCCTCGACGCCGCCGCGCAGGCCGGCGTGCCGCAGGTGGTAGCGCCGGGCTGCCTCGACATGGTGAACTTCGGCCCGCGTGAGAGCGTGCCGGCGCGCTACGAAGGCCGCCAGCTATACGCCTGGAACCCGACCGTCACGCTCATGCGCACCACCGCCGACGAGAACGCGCAGCTGGGCCGGATCTTCGCGGCCAAGCTCAACGCGGCGCGCGGCCCCGTGCGCGTGCTCATCCCGCTGCGCGGCTTCTCGATGCTCGACAGCCCCGGCGACCGCTTTTGGGATCCCGCGGCCGACGCAGCATTCGTGCGCGAGCTGGGCGCCGCGCTACGCCCCGACATCCCAGTGGAGCAGCTCGACGCAAATATCAACGATCCGCGCTTCGCCGACCGCGCCACCGAGCTGCTGCTGGCGATGCTCGGCTGAGCGCTGCGCGAGGGTGGAGGGCCTGCGGCCCTTCAAGAATGCTGTTTTTCCGGCTCGGCCGAGGCCGCCGCTCTGGCAGGGCCAGAAGACAATGCTTCGCGCGGGCGGCAAAGCCACCCCCGCACCCCCACCGAGCTGCCAAGCTCGGCAAGAAGCTTGGCTGCAGCGAAAGAAAACGAGGCACCTATGCCATTTATTCCAAGAGACCAGGCGCTCGCGCAGCTGCACGCCCAGATCGCCCAGCGCCGGCCGATCATCGGCGCGGGCGCGGGCACCGGCATTTCGGCAAAATTCGCCGAGCGCGGCGGGGTCGACCTGATTATCATCTACAACTCCGGGCGCTACCGCATGGCCGGGCGCGGCAGCCTGGCCGGCCTGATGCCCTACGGCGACGCAAACGCGATTGTCGTCGATATGGCGCGCGAGGTGCTGCCGGTGGTGAAGCACACCGCAGTGCTGGCCGGCGTGTGCGGCACCGATCCGTTCAGGCTGATGCGGCCATTCCTGCGCCAGCTGAAGGAGCTTGGCTTCGACGGCGTGCAAAACTTCCCAACCGTCGGCCTGTTCGACGGCAGCATCCGCGTAGGCCTCGAAGAGACCGGCATGGGCTACGGGCTTGAGGTCGACATGATCGGCGAGGCCCACCGCCAGGACATGTTGACCTGCCCGTATGTGTTCGACGCCGACACGGCGCGCGCCATGGCCGAGGCCGGCGCCGACGTGCTCGTGCCGCATATGGGCCTGACCACCAGCGGCAGCATTGGCGCCTACACCGCGCTCACGCTCGCCGAGGCCGCCGCGCGCGTGCAGGCCATGCGCGACGCAGCCGTCGCGGTGCGGCCCGACATCATCGTGCTGTGCCACGGCGGCCCGATCGCCACGCCGGCCGACGCGCAGTATATCTTTGATCATACCGAGGGCATTGCCGGCTTCTTCGGGGCCTCGAGCATTGAGCGCCTGGCAGTCGAGCCGGCGATCGAGGGCCAGACGCGCGAGTTCAAGGCGCTGGCGCCGCGCGCCGCCTGAGCGCGGGCCTGGGTTCGCGGCGCGGCGCCTGCACTGCCGGCTTTTCGCGCCAGCCTGGGCCAGAGCTGCCGGGCAGCGCGACGGAAAACAAAACCGCTTAACAGGCCAGAAGGCTCAGGAGCCGCCGGAAAAGCAGCGGCGCGCCACGTGCCTCGCGATCGGCCACGCGGCCGGCCGCCGGGCGGGGCGGCGCGCTTGCACACAGCCTTTTCGCGCATGCCTCTGAGCCGGCAGAAAGGCAAATCCAATGCAGCAATCCGGATCGGGCTGGGTTGTGTACGGCGACGACGTCGAGTCGGTCACGTTCGATTGGGGTGTCGTCAAGATCCTGAGCGAGCCGGCCGTCACAAACGCCGAGCGCTTCAGCTTCGGCATGGTCGTGCTGGCGCCGGGCAAAGGCCACGAGCGCCACAACCATCCCGGCGCAGAGGAAATCATCTATGTCATGTCGGGCGAGGGCGAGCAGATGATCGACGACCAGCCGCCGATCCACGTGCATGCTGGCGCGAGCATCTACATCCCGGCCGACGTCTACCACTCGACGCTGAACACCGGCTGGGAGCCGCTGCGTCTGCTGATTGTCTACTCGCCGGCCGGCCCCGAGCGCCTGCTGCGCGATATTCCCGGCTGCCGTGTTCTGCCGCCGGGACAGCCACCGATATGATCGGACGCACACGGCGGGGCGCGGCGGCGGTGTAACCGCCCGAGCGCCCCTGGCTGCCGCCCGGCGGCCCGCGATACCTCCCACGCGGAGGCGAGCCGCGTACGTCCCTGTATGTGAGTAGTGTAGCCATGGAAACACTGACCAACGGCCAACCGCGCGACGACGACGCATCACTCACCGAGCGGGCGTACAAGGCGATCTCGAGCGCAATCGCGCGCCTCGAGCTAAAGCCGGGCGAATCGCTTACGCAGGATCGCCTTGCCAAGTGGCTGTCGATCAGCCGCACGCCGGTGCGCGAGGCGCTGCGCCGGCTCGAGCAGGATGGGATCATCCAGACCGCGCCGGGGCGCGGCCTGATCGTCTCGGAGCTGACGATCAAAGACGCCGAGGATCTGCTCGAGATGCTGGCGCTGCTCGATACGCGCGCCGCATGGCTGGCCGCGCAGCGCCGCACCCCCGAGCAGGCCGAGCGCCTGCTGGCAATCGCGCAGGATCTGCGCGTCGCGGCGAATGGCTACGATATCGAGGCATGGGATCGCATCGACCAGCCGTTTCACGAGACGCTGCTCGACGCCTCGGGCAACCAGTTTTTGCGCCGCGCGATCGAAGATGTGCGCCGCCGGCTGCAGCGGATCACCTACCACCTCGCGCGCCAGCCCGAGCACCTCGACTCGGGCACCGACGAGCACGTCGACCTGGCGCGCGCGATCTATGCCGGCGACGCCGAGGCTGCAGCCGAGATCCAGCGCCACCACCTCGACACCATGCGCACCATGGCGCTGAAGCTGATACGGACGCATATTGTCCCGGTGCGCGGCGAGCGCTTCTGACCTTGGGGGCGAGGCCCCTCGAAACCACCGAGGAGGTACCAACAATGGCACGACCAGTGACGCTGTTCACCGGCCAATGGGCCGATCTGCCGCTTGAGGAGCTGGCCAAGAAGGCCAAGGGGTTCGGCTACGATGGGCTCGAGCTGGCCTGCTGGGGCGACCACTTCGAGGTCGATAAGGCGCTTGAGGACGACGGCTACCTGCGCCGCAAGCGCGAGCTGCTCGAGCGCAACGGCCTGCAGTGCCACGCGATCAGCACCCACCTGGTGGGCCAGTGCGTGGCCGACCGGTTCATCGACGACCGCCACAAGGGCATCTTGCCGGCGTATGTCTGGGGCGACGGCGACCCCGAGGGCGTGCGCCAGCGCGCCGCCGACGAGGTAGCGCGCACCGCGCACGCCGCCAAGGCGTTTGGCGTGTCGCAGGTCAACGGCTTCTCGGGGTCGCCGATCTGGCACCTGCTCTACTCGTTCCCGCCGAACAACCCCGACACGATCGAGGCCGGCTACCGCGAGTTCGCCGAGCGCTGGAACCCGATCATGGACGCGTTCGACGAAGCCGGCGTGCGCTTCGGCCTCGAGGTGCACCCCACCGAGATCGCCTACGACATCCCGACGACCGAGAAGGCGCTCGACGCGATCGGCCGGCGGCCAGCCTTCGGCATCAACTTCGACCCGAGCCACCTGCACCACCAGTTCGTCGACCCGGTGCTGTTTCTCGAGACGTTTGCCGATCGGATCTACCATGTGCACGTGAAGGAGAGCCGCCGCAACCTGAACGGCCGCAACGGCATCCTTGGCTCGCACCTGAACTTCGGCGACCCGCGCCGCGGCTGGGATTTCGTCTCGCCCGGCCACGGCGGGATCGAGTGGGGGCCGATCTTCCGCACGCTCACGCGCATCGGCTACAGCGGCCCGCTGTCGGTCGAGTGGGAAGACAGCGGCATGGACCGCGAGTTCGGCGCCGCCGAGGCTTGCGCGCTGGTGAAGAGGCACGACTTCCCGCCCAGCCAGGTGGCATTCGACGCGGCGTTTCAGAAGAAGTAAGGCCCGCGACGCGCGTGCCGAGCGCGCGGGGCGGCAGGCCGCACCCGCCACCCTCCCGCTTTTTGCGCCCCGCCTGCTGTGTGAAGCGCAGCAGGCGGGGCGGTGTACAGAAAACCGCTGATCGCTTGGATTATGTTGGGGGTTCGGGGGCGGGCGCGCCCCCGAAGCCTTTTTTCTTGTAGCGGCGCCCGGCTTCGCCGGGCGCCGCACAAGTAATCAAACGGAGTTGGTATGATATGACAGATCTCACAGGAAAAGTCGCAATCGTCACCGGCGCAAGCCGCGAGATCGGCGCGGCAATGGCCGCAGCGCTGGCCGCCGCCGGCGCCGCTGTGCTGGTGGCCCACTACGGCGAGCCGGCGCTAGCCGAAGACGTCGCGGCGCGCATCCGCGCGGCCGGCGGGCGCGCGCTGGCCTACGACTCCGACCTCGCGAGCGTGGCGGCGAACCAGGCCATGGTCGCGCGCGCGGTCGAAGCGTTCGGCCGCGTCGATATTCTGGCCGCCAACGCCGGCCTGACGATCTTCCGCCCGTTTCTCGAAACCGACGAGGCGACCTGGGATACCCTGTTCAACCTGAACCTGAAAGGCTCGTTCTTTGCCGCGCAGGCCGCCGCGCGCCAGATGATCGCCCAGGGCGCGGCCGGCGGCTACGGCGGGCGGATCATCTTCTCGTCGTCGGTGACGGGGGTGCAGGCGGTGCCGGGGCTCGCGGCCTACGGCATCAGCAAGGCCGGGCTGCGCCACATGGCCCGCACGCTCGGCCCCGAGCTCGGCCGCCACGGCATCACCGCCAACGCGCTGGTGATCGGCGCAACCGTGAACGCGCGCAACCTGGCCGACGACCCGGCCTACGCCGAGCACTGGGCCAGCGTCATCCCCACGGGCCGCGCCATCCAGCCAACCGACCTGGCCGAGGCGCTGGTGTTCCTGGCCTCGCCCGCCGCCGCAATGATCAACGGGCAGGCGCTGGTAATCGACGGCGGCTGGTCGGCGCTCGGCCCAATGCCCTGATGCGTCAATTTGTCCCTTGTTTGAAACTAGGTAGGAGTATAACAGGGGCATCAACCATCACGAGGCACAAGGAGGAATGCCATGTCCGATTGGACCAAGCAAGCCGAAGAGGTGATGAAAACCTGGACGAAGGCGCAGCAAGATCTGTGGGACACCTGGCGTCGGTCAATGCCGATCGCCGGCGCGAGCCAGGCCGAAGAAGGCTGGAATAAAGCCGTGGGCTTCTGGAAGGAGGCCGTCGATCGCTCGCTGAGCGCGCAGATGGAGTGGGCCAAGCTGTGGGCCGACAGCATCAAGGCGCAGAAGAGCATGCCGAAAGAGATGAGCGCGTGGACGGATCAGCTGCTGGCGACGATGCAGACCTGGAATGAGTCGCAGGCCAAGTTCTGGGAAGGCGTGCTGAGCTCAATGCAGCACATGACCCCCGATGCTCTGCGGCAGCGCCTCGACGAAGGCGCGCAGGCGGCCTTCACCAACTGGCAGGATGCAGTGCAGAAGGCGATGCAGGCGCAGCAGGATCTGAGCTCGTTCTGGACAAAGGGCGGCAAGAAGGGCTGACGCGCGGCACACATGTTGCTCCTTCGCCGTAGGGCGATGACACCGAATGAGCTGTAGCGGCGGCCCACATGGCTGGCGCTACAGCTCATCTCGATCAGTGAAAAGTGAGGAGCACCATGAAATCGGCCTTTGTCACCGAGCAGATGAAAATCGGCCTCTCCAACCAGCAGCGCGATGGCGTCGCCGAGATCCTGAACCGCACGCTCTCCGACCTACACGTCTTGTATGTCAAGACGCGCAACTACCACTGGAATGTGGTAGGGCCGGAGTTCCGCGATTTCCACAAGCTGCTGGAAGAGCAGTACGAGCTGCTGGGCGAGGCGATCGACCAGGTGGCCGAGCGTACCCGCCAGCTTGGCGCGCCGGCGCTGGGCACCATGGACGAGTACCTCAAGTGCGCGACGCTGAAGGAGCAGCCCGGCGATCACCCCGACGCCATGACCATGATCGCGAACCTGCGCGACGACCACGAGGCGGTGATCCGGCAGCTGCGCAAAGACGCCGACGCCTGCGACGAGCAGTTTCACGACATGGGCACTAACGATTTCTTGATCGCCCTGATGCAGCAGCACGAGAAGTTCGCCTGGATGCTGCGCGCGATCCTCGAGTAGCCTTCCGGCCCTGCGCACACCGCCCGCGAGCCCTGCGGGCGCTGCCACCTCGAATGCCTTGCTGTTCGCTTGATCACGTATAGATTGTGCTGCACTACGTGGCGAAGCCACGTAGTGCAGCACA
>NZ_JAXLWP010000040.1:0-57465 GCF_046328425.1 Kouleothrix sp. | reverse complement strand
GTCTGAATAGCGAACGATGGAAGGAACGCCAATGAAATATATCGCCCTGGCCATACTCGCGGCCGCGCTGCTGGCCGGCTGCGGCACGCCCGAGGCCGCCAGCCCCGCCCAGCTGCCGCAGCCCTCGCCGAGCATCACGGCGGCGCCCGTGCCAAACACCACGCCGACGCTAAGCCCCACGCGCACCGCCATCCCGGCCGAGTGCAAGATCGTCCAGCTGACGCCGCAGCCAAACAGCGTGCCGCCCTGGCCCGGCCCCGGCGAGACGATCATCTCGGCCGACGGCTGGCAGCGCGTCGTCTGCCCCACCACCACGCCAATCACGGCGCCCGCCGCCACCGCCGCACAGGCCGCGCCAGCCACCAGCGCTCCGCTTGGCGGCGGCAGGCCCTGCCCCGACCGCTTCGCACAGGGCGAGGGCGCGCCCACACCGGCCGAGCGCAACGACACCGGCACCGACCCGGCGCCCTGCCTGCCGGCGGCGCGGCTCGACCCAAGCGCCCCGCCCGCGCCGGTGTGCCCGCCGATCGACGACCACCCGCCGCCGCTGCAGCGCCCAACCAGCGTCGGCCGGCCGGCCGGCTGCGCCACCACAACGCCGAACACCCGCACCGGCGCGAGCGGCAGCACGCCCACGCCCATCCAGGGCCAGCGCATGATCGGCCTACCCAGCCAGGGGCAAACGATCGAGCTGCAGGTGGGCGAGACGCTCGAGCTGCGGCTGACCGGCGAGATGGAGTGGACCGTGCGCGTCGGCGACGCGCAGGTGATCGAGCGGATGGACGGCCAGCTCGTGAAAGGCAGCCAGGGCGTGTTCCGCGCGCTGGCGCCCGGCACGTCGGCGCTCGAGGCCGACGGCGAGCCGCTGTGCCGCAGGGCCATGCCCGCCTGCGCCTCGCCGTCGTTTCACTACAGCGTCACGATCGCGGTACACTCGTAGCGGCTAGCCCGCGCCGTGCTCGCGCGCGAGGCGGCCCATCAGCAGGCCCATGACGGCGGCCTCCTCGGGCGGCAGGTCGGCCAGGCGCTCGGCTAGCTCGTGATCGAGCCGCTGCTGCAGCGTTGCGATTAGCGAGCCGTCCAGGTAGGCGTTGAGCACGGCCGGGTGCACGTAGCACTTGCGGCAGATCGCGGGCGTATTGCCCAGGCGCTCCGAAACGCGCTCGATCGCGCGCACCACGTTCTTCTTGGCCTGCGACTCGCTGTCGAATGCGGCGAACTCTTGCAGCGCCAGCGCCGCCAGCACCGTGCCGGCCCAGGTGCGGAAATCCTTGGCGGTGAAATCCTGGCCGCTGATCGCACGCAGGTAGTCGTTCACGTCGGCCGAGTCGATCGTCTGGCGCTGGCCTTCCTCGTCGATGTACTGGAACAGCTCGTAGCCCGGCAGGTCGCGGCAGCGCTTGACGATCCGCGCCAGCCGCCGGTCGGTCAGCGCGACGCTGTGGCTCTTGCCGCTCTTGCCGCGAAACTGAAATCGCACCGTCGCGCCCTCGATACGCACATGCCGGTCGCGCATCGTCGTAAGGCCGAACGACCTGTTGGTTTTGGCGTACTCCTCGTTGCCGACGCGGATGAGCGTGGTTTCGAGCAGGCGCACCACCCCGGCCAGCACTTTGTCGCGCGGCAGCCCCGGCAGCCCCAGGTCGCGCTCGACGTGCGCGCGGATGCCCGGCAGCGCCTGGCCAAACGCGACCATGCGGCCGTACTTTGTGTCGTCGCGCAGGGCGCGCCAGCGCGGGTGGTAGCGGTACTGCTTGCGCCCGCGCGCGTCGCGGCCGGTGGCCTGCAGGTGGCCGCTCGGGTCGGCGCAGATCCACACGTCCTCGTAGGCCGGCGGGATGCCGAGCTTCCTGATGCGCTCGAGCGTGGCCGCGTCGCGGATGGGCTTGCCGTCGAGCCCAATGTAGCTGAAGTGCTTGCCGGCGCGCTTGCGGCGGATGCCCGGCTGCGTGTCGGCGACATAGCGCAGCCCGGCGGCCTTGGCCGAAGCGGCCGGGTCCGGGCGGGTGGCTTCTGGTGCTGGTGTGGTCATGGCTAGTGTTACTCATACCAAATTCGCTTGATTACGTACATTTTGGTGGGGGTTTGGGGCGGCTTCGCCGCCCCTTTCCTTTTGTGTGGCACGACGTGGCAAAGCCACGTCGTGCCACACAATCGATACATGATCAAGCGAACAGCGTATCATATGCTCGCAGGCGACTGTGCGAAGACTCAAGCAAACGCCATACCACCAGAGCACGGCGCGGCTCAGGCCGGCGCGTTACGCTAGATCGTCAGCTGCACGGCGTATAAGCTGGCGTATACGCCATCGGCCTCCAGCAGCTCCGCGTGCGTCCCCTGCTCCTCGATGCCGCTGTCGGTCAGCACCACAATGCGCTGCGCCTTGCGCACCGTCGAGAGCCGGTGGGCGATCACGATCGTCGTGCGGCCGTGCGCCAGCTGCTCCATCGAGCTTTGAACCGCGCGCTCGCTCTCGTTATCCAGCGCGCTGGTGGCCTCGTCGAAAATAATAATCGGCGGGTTCTTCAAAAACGCGCGCGCGATGCTCAAGCGCTGCTTCTGCCCACCCGAAAGCCTGACGCCGCGCTGGCCGATGTCGGTATCGTAGCCATGCGGCAGCGCCGCAATAAACTCGTGGGCATTCGCCTGCTTCGCCGCCGCGATGATCTCGGCGCGGGTCGCGCCGGCTTTGCCATAGCCAATATTGTCGGCGACCGTTCCGGCAAACAGGTACACGTCCTGCTGCACAACCCCGATGCTCGCGCGCAGCGAGCGCAGGCTGATCTGCCTGATATCGATGCCATCGAGCAGTATCGCCCCGCCGCCAACCTCGTAGAAGCGCGGGATCAGCGAGCACAGCGTTGTTTTGCCGGCGCCGGAAGGCCCGACCAGCGCGATATACTCGCCGGCCTGAATATCCAGCGAGATATTCCTGAGCACGTGATCGTACTCTTCGTTGTACCTGAAGCTTACGCCGCGAAACTCAATATGCCCGCGCACATGCGCCAGCTCGATCGCGCCAGGCGACTCACGGATCTCCGGCTCCACCTCCATGATCTCCATGAATCGCGCGAACCCGGTGATACCTTCTTGATACAGGCGCGCGAAGTTCACGAATCGCTGGATCGGCTCGACCAGCGCGCCAATATACAGCAGATACGTTGTCAGGTCGGCCAGGTCGAGTGAAGCGTGCACGATCGCGCGGCTGCCGAAGATGATCACGGCGATCGTGATCAGCTGGGTAAATACCGACATTCCCTGATAAAAGAATGTCTCACTGCGGTAGCCGTCGCGCCGGCTGGCGACAAAGCGCCCATTCGCGCTGGCGAACTTGGCCTGCTCGGCATCCTCGTTGGTAAACGACTGCACCACGCGGATGCCCGCGAGCGTATCTTCTACCTGCGCATTAATATCGCCGACGCGGTTCTTGCTCACCCACAGCGCGCGATTCATTGTTTTGTTGAAATACATGGCATACACGATCATCACCGGGAAAAACAGAAATACGATCAGCGTCAGCCCGGGGTTGATCGTGCTTAGGATCGCGAACACGCCAACAAACTTCAGCACGCCGATCAGCATATCTTCCGGCCCATGGTGGCACAGCTCGCTGATTGCCTCAAGATCATTCGTGACGCGCGTCATGAGCTGGCCGGTCTGCTGCTGATCGTAAAAGCGAAACGATAGCTTCTGAAAGTGCGCGAAGATATCGCGGCGCATGTCGCTCTCCATCAGCGTGCCCATCATATGCCCGCGGTAGTCGACAAACGTGTTGCACACGAGGTAAACGGCCACCAGGGCGAGCATAAGCGCGCCAACCGTATAGATCTGGCCTAGCACATTCGGCGCGTTGCCTTCGAGTATATTTTTCGTGATATAGCGCGCGCACAGCGGCAGAATCAGCGTCACCGCCGAAACAACGCACGCGCACACCAGGTCGGCCACCAGCAGGCCAAGGTAGGGTCGGTAATACGATAGAAAGCGCTTGCTACGAGCACTCATGCATATCTCCCATAAAGCTCGGGGGAACAACAACGCGGCCACGGGGAACTCCCGTGGCCGCGAATCGATCGGTTGGTTATGAATCAGACGGCCACGGTGTGGCGTACACCCGTGGCCGTTGTTGTTTCTTGCGATTAGACAAACAGGGCTGTATCAGGCGGCCAGGCGCGGCACGAGGCCACGCTGCGGCAGCATACTCCTACAGCATCGTTGCCGCCACCGGCGCGCCCCACGCACGGGCGCCGCGCCGATCGGCGGATGTTCTCACGCAGACACTTGGTTAAAGGGCGCGCTCCACAAACAAGCAGGCCACGCCGCGCGAGGCGGCGCCGGCACGCTCGGGCAGGTTGTGGAAAAAGTAAGCCATTGTCGCGCCTCCTGAACAGCTCGGCAAAGAGGCCAAAGCATACCACGCACACCCCGAGGAGTCAAGGCGCTCGGCAGGCCCGAGCAGCGCTCGCGCAACGTCTTTCGACCCCTCACCTGTCAGGGGAGGGGGAAACACATCTGGCTTTGTGGTGCGGCGCCGCCGCGACCGCACCACAAAGCCAACAATATCCCCTCTCCGCGCGCGGGAGAGGGGGTAAGGGGGTGAGGGCCCCCCCCCCCCCCCCCCCCCCCCCCCCCCGACGTTGCACGAGCCCTGGCAGGCCCGAGCAGCGCTCGCGCAGGGCCAAACCCTCGCTCCCTTCCCCTGCTCCCAGGCGCGAGAGGAGCAGAGCGCGCTAGCCCACCGTGGTGACCTGCTCGCGCAGCTTTTGGTCGCTGGCATAGCCCAAGTTGAGGTGCCGCACCACGCCGCGCCGATCGAGCACCACCGTGGCCGGAACCGTCAGGATGCCGATCCGGTCGACTAGCTCGGGGTGTTCGAGCGCCGAGAGCGTGCGGATCGTCACGGCGTCGCCAAGCGCGCCGGCCAGCCGCGCGAGTGCGGGCGACTGGCGCGTGCGGCACTCGGCGCAGCTTGGCGTCGAGAACGAGACAATCGCCGGGCGGCCAAGCGGCGCGAAGCTCGCCAGCGGCGCGTTGTCGCGCAGGCCGCGCAGCTTCCAGGCGCGCCATAGCCGCAGCAACCACCAGCCCGCCGCAACCGCCAGCGCCAGGCCAGCCAGAATGGCAAATCGTTCGATGATCATCACTACTCACCAAACACAAGAACGCAAGGCTAAGCAAACAGGCGAAGCAATAGCTCGCGCCTTTGCCTTCCGGGCTCGGCTAGCCGCGCAGGCGCGCGAGCTGGAAGTAGACAAAGCAGCCGGCGCAGAAGCCGAAGAACAGGTTCACCGCCGCCAGCACGATCACCACAAACGCCAGCGCCCAGCCCAGCGTCGTCGCGCCCGCGAACAGCGCCAGGCTCGCAGCCAGCAGCACCGCCGCGCCCATGCCCTGGGCAAACCGGTGCGGCGCCGGATCCTCGGCGCGCAGATCGGGCCGCAGCAGCCCCGCCGGCCGCAGTATGTCGCGGTAGACCCGCTGGAACAGCGCCGCCTGCGGAATGGCCGTGCCCAGCGCCATCACCGCGCATACAAACGCCACAAGCCACGGCTGGTCGGCGAGAAACGCCAGCGCCAGAAGCGCTATAATAAACGCCTGGTTCGTTCGTAGCGCCGTGTGATCGACCTGCCCGCGCGCCCCCGCCGGGCGGCTGGAAACCGCCTCGCTGTGCATACACCACTCCAATCGTTACATGCGCCTATAAGTGTATAAATATGATATGGTAACTAAACAACCTTGTCAAGCGTGAAGGGCAACCATGCAGAGCATCTCGAAAACGCGGATCGCGCCAGCCACCGCCGCCGCGATCGTCGAGCGGGCATTCGGCGCCGACGCGGCGCTCGCCGAGCTTCAGGAGCTAACCGAAGGGTTTTTCAACGCGGCCTACCTGCTTAGGCTGGCAGGCGGGCGCCGCTGCGTGCTGAAGATCGCACCGCCGGCCAACGTGCCGGTGCTGCGCTACGAGCGCAACATCATCTACGCCGAGGTCGCCACCATCGAGCTGGTGCGGGCGGGCACCAGCGTGCCGGCGCCGGCCGTGCTCCACTTCGACGACACGTGCCAGCTGGTTGGCAGCCCATACTTCCTGATGGAGTACCTACCGGGCGTGCCGCTGCACCACCTGCGCCAGCGGCTCAGCGCCGCCGAGCAGCAGCCAATCGACAGGGCGATTGGCGAGTACCTGCGCGAGATCAACGCGATCGGCGGCGCGGCGTTTGGCTACGCGGCCCCCGGCGCGCCGCGCTATGCCTGCTGGAAGGATGCGTTTCTGGCCATGCTCGACGGCGTGCTGGCCGACGGCCAGGCGCTTGGCATCGCGCTGCCGCGGCCCTACGCCACATTGCGCGAGCAGGTGGCCCGGCAGGCGCACGCCCTCGCGCCGATCGGCACGCCGCAGCTGGTGCACTGGGATCTATGGGACGGGAACATCTTCGTCGACCCCGAAACCCGCCAGATCAGCGGCGTGATCGACTTCGAGCGCGCGCTGTGGGGCGACCCGCTGATCGAAGTGCAGTTTCGCACCGCCGAGCTTCCAGCCGGGTTCGCCGCAGGTTACGGCGCCAGCCCGCTCGAGCAGCCCGGCGCACCAGCGCGGCGCGTGCTCTACAATATCTACCTCTACCTGATCATGATTATCGAGTGCACCTACCGCCAGTTCCCCACCAACGACCAGGAGCTATGGGCGCGCGAGCAGCTCGGCCAGGAGCTGGCCCGGCTCGACGCGCTGTAGGCCAGCCGGCGTTCTGTGATATACTTCTCAATCTCACAGGCCTTACGCGGTGCGCGTTTTGCCTTCGGCAGAGCGGTACTTTTTCATGGATGGTGCTGAGATGTTGGCGCTTTGCGCCAACATCTGAGAGCCTGTTTGAAAAGGTGCGCGAGGGGCTATGCCCCTCGCACTTCCCTTCTGGCGGGTGGCGGCCACGAATGTGGCCGCCACCCGCCAGAACAAGTGGATACTTGGAGGGACTTCGTCCTCCAAACCACCCTTTTCAAACAACTTCTGAGCACAAAAGAAGGGGTAGGGGCGCGACCTATCGCGCCCATATAGTGTCAAGAGGAGGTTATGTCGATGAGCCAGGTGTACAATTTCAACGCCGGCCCAGCCATTCTGCCGCAGCCAGTGCTCGAGCAGGCCCAGCGTGAGCTGCTCGACTACCAGGGCCGCGGCATGTCGATTATGGAGATGAGCCATCGCTCCAAAGAGTACGAGGCGATCAACAGCGCCGCCGAGGCCACCTTCAAGCGCCTGCTCGGCCTGGGCGACGACTACCGCGTGCTGTTTGTGCAGGGCGGCGCCAGCACGCAGTTCGCCATGCTGCCGCTCAACTTTCTGCCGCCCGGCTCCAGCGCCGACTATATCATCACCGGCGCGTGGGGCGAAAAGGCCCACGAAGAAGCCGCCAAGCTCGGCCAGGCCAACATCGCCGCCAGCACCAAAGACAGCAACTACTCGCGCACCGCGCGCGCCGACGAGATCAGCCTGACCGACGGCGCGGCGTATGTGCACATCACCTCGAACGAAACCATCCAGGGCGTGCAGTTCGCCAGCTTCCCCGACACAGGCGACCGCCCGCTGGTAGCCGACATGAGCAGCGACATCCTCTCGCGCCCATTCGACGCCAGCAAGTTCGCGCTGATCTACGCCGGCGCGCAGAAGAACCTCGGCCCCTCGGGCGTGACGGTGGTGCTGGTGCGCCAGAGCTGGCTGAAAGACGCAGCCAGAACCGCGCCGACGATGCTACGCTACGAGACGCACGCCAAAAACAATTCGCTCTATAACACGCCGCCGGTGTTTGGCGTATACGTGCTGAACCTGG
Organism: Kouleothrix sp.; assembly: GCF_046328425.1. Taxonomy (NCBI): domain Bacteria; kingdom Bacillati; phylum Chloroflexota; class Chloroflexia; order Chloroflexales; family Roseiflexaceae; genus Kouleothrix; species Kouleothrix sp. Next base: position 49,648 of record NZ_JAXLWP010000040.1, on the reverse strand, counting down.
TGCTCGACTGGATCGAGGAGCACGGCGGGCTCGCAGGCATGGCCGCGCGCAACGAGCAGAAGGCGCGCCTGATCTACGACGCGATCGACGGCAGCGGCGGCTTCTATCGTGGCCACGCCGCCCCGGCCGACCGCTCGCGCATGAATGTCACCTTCCGCCTCCCCAGCGAAGCGCTCGAAAAGCAGTTCGTCGCCGAATCAGTCGCCGCCGGAATGGTCGGGCTGGCCGGGCACCGCTCGGTTGGCGGCATTCGCGCGTCGATCTACAACGCCATGACGCCCGAGGGATGCCAGGCGCTGGCCGGCTTCATGGAGGAGTTTGCGCGGAAGCATGGGTAGGCGCGCTACTCGCCGCCGTGGCCCAGGCCGGCGCGGCAGGCGCGGGCGCTCGCCTCGGCACGATCGGCAGCCTCGAGCTTGCCGAAAATATTCGACACGTGGTTGCGCACAGTTTTGAGGCTCACCACCAGGCGCGCGGCGATCTCGGCGCTGCTCCAGCCCTGCGCGATCAGGCCCAGGATCTCGCGCTCACGCTCGGTCAGCTCGGGGAAGGGCGGCGCCGGATCGGGCGCTGGAGGGCGAAGAACTGCACCTGGGAATTCACTCAAACGAGATCTCGCGCACGTGGATATGCACATCTTCGGGAGGAGTGGTGTCGGTGAGCTCGAGCCGCAGCTGGTGCACCGTCTGCGGGCCATCGGCGAACGTGTAGTCGATCTGCAGATCCTCGTTCGCGTCACGGTACTCGCTGGTATACACATGCGGCGCGCCGCCGTCGGCCGGGGTAAGCACGATCTTCAGCGCCAGGTTCATGCGCGCCACCAGCAGCTTCACCGCCTTGAGGGTTTTGGGTGTGGGGAAAGTAAATTCGAGCACTAGCGGGTTGGCCTCCTGCCCGCGGATCAGCGTTTCCGGCCGGCTATCGAACAGATCAGCGAGCTGGCCAATATCGAGCTGCGAGTAGCGCACCGCCACCTGCTGGCCGTCGAGCGCGATCGTCGCTTCCTGCAGCTGCTGGCGCGCGGCAGCTTCGGCTGCGAATACCGCCGCCGCATCAGGCACATAGCGCATACGCACAAACTCGAAACCTGGGCGGCCGTCGGGGTAGTTCAGTACGCGCTCGGGCGCGTCGATCGCCAGCTTGCCACTCTCCATGGCTTGCTGCAGGTCGTCGGGCGAAAATACAAACAGCTCGGCCGGATCGATCGAGCGCTGCTTGGCGAGGTAGTAGTTCATGCCCTGCGTTCTCACGCGCGGCAGCTGCGCTGGGGTCAGAAAGAACGCGACCAGCGCATTGGTGTTGTTGGCCCAGTCGGGCGACATCACAACCCGCGTGTTTGGGTCGCTCTCCAGCTCTTCGCCGATCGCGTCGAACAGCTGCTGCCCGCCATACTGCATGCCATACAGCCCATAGTCGCTATACCACGTCGGCCCGCTGGTCAGCGCCGCGCGCAGCATCCCGAAGCTCAGCACGCAGAGCAGCGCGCCGCTGGCTAGGCCCAGCGCCTGGCGCGCTCGCGGCTGGCGCACCCAGGCTAGCAGCTGGTTCAAGCCGAGGCAGATCAGCAGCGTGGCCGGCACAACCATCGCCAGCGCGCGCGTGATTGCAATCGCCGCCAGCGCCGAGGAAAACGGCGCCGCCAGCAGCGCCACCAGCACCGCACGGTGCGCCGCCGATCGCCAGCGCCACAGGCATACCCCTAGCCCTACCAGCACAAACGGCAGCGCCAGCGGCGAGAGGTGGCCCATGCCCTTCATCTGGTGGCGCACCAGGTCGGTATCATTAGGGAAAAACCAGTACACGGGGCTCAGGCCGAACAGGTAGGTCTTCGCAAACAGGGCCAGCTTTTCGCTTACCGGGATCGGCCGTATCAGGTATGAGTCGAGCGTCCGCAAATGGTATGTGAGCGCCTCGGGGTGCAGCACGCGAAAGCGCAGGTACTGCGACGCCAGCAGCGCGGCCAGCAGCGCCGCGCCGAGCAGCACCTTCCGGGGCTGGCGCAGGTGAAAGCGCAGATCCGAGATCAGCAGCAGCACGCCGCTGGCCAGCATCAGGCCCTGGCCATTCGCATAGCTGTAGAAGGTCGCGGCGCCAAAAATCAGCGCCACAAACAGGTAGCGCGGCGAGCGGTAGCGGTACAGCAGGTAGGCGCACAGGAAGCACGCGTAGAACGACACCGCCAGCACTACCTCGAAGGCCGTGCGCGAGTGCAGGAACCAGGCCGGCAGCGCCGCCAGCACCAGCGGGCCGGCCCACCACAGCCGGATCTGAAACACTAGCTTGAGCGTCAGCGCCAGCGCCAGCGCCGCCAGAACACTCACCAGCGCCGAGATACCCCGCGTCACCAGCACCGATTTGCCGAAAAGCGCCACGCCCACAAGGTGAATATATACGCTCAGGCTCAGGTTCCAGCGATCGTCGTTCTGAAAGTATGGCGGCAGAAACACGCCGGTGCTGTCGCGCAGGCCATTGCGTAGCAGCTGCTCGGCCTGCAGGGGATGTATCGCCTCGTCGCTGAAGAAGTAGATCGGGAAGCGCGTCAGCCCGATCGCACGCGTCAGCGCGTACACCAGCACGCCCAGCAGCAGCAGCAGCACGTCGCGCCGCGTGAGCGCGGCCAGCAGCCCTGCGCCTAGCGGGCGATCGAGCGCCTCGCCCAAGCGCGCGCGCCAGCTGGACGGCGAGGCGGGCACGGGCACGGCAATGGCGGGGGCGGGGTGATCAGGCGGGACAATATCGAGCAGCTGTAGGCGTACGCGCGCGCCAGACGGCAGATCAAGCGGCGCGAGAGGGCGCAGCACGCCGCCAGCATACACTGTATCGATGACACGCGCGGCGGTTGTTTCGGCCGCGCTTGGCGGCTCAAGCGGTTCGCTTGCTGCGTTGGATGTCAAGATTGCACACTCTGGGTCGGCGGGCACTGGCTATCGTAGATACCCTCAGTATAGCAAGCGCGTCAAGTCGCTCTAGAGCAGCTCGTCGTCGGCGCTGGTCACAGTGTCTGGGGCAACAACGACACCGTGCAGCACCCAGCCGTCGGCCGGGCGATAGATAAACCCCGGCCCGTCGAGGTACATACCACCATCGACATTCACGCACAGGCCGCCAGCATACACCAGCGGCTCGATCACCTCTTCGGGGAAGCAGTGGCGAACATAGCTGATTGGCGTGTGGCCGTGAACGATCCGGCGCCCGCCGAAATCGGCCAGCATCTGGGCCGCGCGCGCGGTGCCGTCGGGGTCGCTATCGTCAAATGCCTTGCGCTCGCCAAACTGGTCGAGCAGCCGATCCCACGCCGCCGCGTCGTCGGTGTGCAACAGCGCGCGGAAGCCGCGGTTCACCTGCTCGATCGTCGCGCCGTAGCTGCTGTAGAACGTCGCGTCGGCATGAATGAGCAGCATATCGTCCACCAGCGCCATAGCCGGCAGGCTGCTGATCCACTCGACGTGCCTGGCCGTCAGGCGCGCCAGGTCGTCGTCGTTGCCGCCATTACGCCGCCACGACCACAGAAACGTGCCGCTGTGCTCGGTGCGCGTCTCGCCAAAGCGCAGCGCCGAGAGGATCAGCGGCTCGTGGTTGCCAATCAGCGCCTCGACCTGCCCGCCGGCGTCGAAGGCCTCGGCTTGCAGCCGCATCACCAGATCGATCGTCTCGATCGCGGCTGGGCCGCGGTCAAAGAAATCGCCCATGAACCACAGCCGCGCCGCGCCGCCCATCCAGGCAAGCTCGTCGTCTACCAGGCCAGACGCGCGCAACAGCCAGGCGAGCTTGTCGTACTGGCCATGAATATCCCCAACGATATAGAGCGGTCCGGAGCTGATCATAGCGCACGTTCTCCTCGCACGGCGTCGCTGTGCAGCGTCGGCACAACATCACGTACGGGCCAGTCGGCTGGCCGCACCCCTATTGTACACACGAAAGATGATCGCCAGGTAAAGGGAAGTGATCCAATAGCTATCGAGAATCTAACAAAACTCCAACTCGCGCCGGTTTGATCAGGCCGCGCGGATCGTGTAAAATAGCAGCATACTTCAGAACCTACTCTTAGGAGGATAGCGCGGTTATGCCTACCTATGTCTACGCATGTGACTCGTGCGGCTCCCAGTTCGAGCAATTTCAGTCGTTCAAGGACGACCCGCTGCGAACCTGCCCGTCGTGCGCTGGCGCAGTGCGGCGCGTATTTCAGCCGGTGGGCATCGTATTCAAGGGCTCGGGGTGGTATATCACCGATAGCCGCAAATCCAGCAGCGCCACAGTCGGCGCCGAGGAGGCGGCGGCCAAGCCCGAATCCAAGAGCGAGTCGTCGAGCGGCGACACCGCCGCCAAGCCCGCGCCAGCGAGCACAACCAAGAGCAGCAGTGAAACGACGACCGCGAAAGCATAAGCTCGTTACCCGCTCTGGCCTGGCTCAAACCTCCCTGCCACCTCGGCGCAGCGGGGGCAAAAGGTTTGCGTGCATCTGTCGTTAGGGGCGTCGTCATTCCCGATGACGTCCCTGATTGCTGCACGGCCCTTTGCGTTCGCTCTCTCCGGATGTCACGGGAGGTTTTCTCATGGCCCTACGAGCCCAGCTGCTGGCCCTGCGCGACGACGTGCGCGCGATCTTTCGCAACGACCCGGCCGCGCGTAGCCTGGCCGAGGTGCTGCTCTACCCCGGCCTGCACGCGATCACCCTCCACCGCTTCGCCCACGCCCTGTGGCTGCGGCGCGTGCCGTTTCTGCCACGCCTGATCTCGCAGCTCGGCCGGTTTACTACCGGCATCGAGATCCACCCCGGCGCAACGATCGGCCACGGCTTCTTCATCGACCACGGCATGGGCGTGGTGATTGGCGAGACGGCCGAGATCGGCAACTGGGTGACGCTCTACCAGGGCGTGACGCTCGGCGGCACTGGCAAGCAGCGCGGCAAGCGCCACCCTACCCTCGAAGATCACGTCACCGTCGGCGTCGGCGCGATTGTCCTCGGCGCAATCACCCTCGGCGAAGGCGCCAAGATCGGCGGCGGCGCGGTGGTGGTGAAAGATGTGCCGCCGCACTCCACCGCCGTCGGCGTGCCCGCGCGCATTGTGATCACCCGCGACCCGGCCACCGGCGCCGAGCGGCGCGTTGAGTCGCTGCCCGACCCCGAGGGCCAGATGCTGCGCGGCCTGCGCCTCAAGGTGCTCGAGCTCGAAGAGCGCCTCACCGATGTCGAGGTCGCCAATAATCAACATCACATGGAGCATCACCTGAGCTTCGACGCGCTGCCCGACCAGCTGTGGGCCTCGCTCGGCGACAACAGCGCGCGCGATGAAGAGTATATGCTTGGGGCGGGCATTTAGCCGTCGGCCGCTGGCCTGGCTCCCCGATCCCCGATTCCGTACAAGGACACCAGCATGACCATCCAGATCTACAACACGCTCACCCGTAAAAAAGAGCCGCTCGAAACCGTCGAGCCTGGCGTCGTGCGCATGTATGTCTGCGGCGTCACCGTCTACGACCAGGCTCACATCGGCCACGCCATGTCGGCGCTGGTATTTGACGTGATCCGGCGCTACCTCGAGTTCCGCGGCTTCGAGGTGCGCCACGTCGTCAATTTCACCGACGTCGACGACAAGATCATCAACCGCGCCAATACGCTTGGCCGCGACCCGAAGGAGCTGGCCGAGGGCTACGTCACCGAGTTCCTGCGCGAGCTCAAGGCGCTGAATGTGCTGCCGGCCAGCGAGTACCCGCGCGCCACCGCGACGATGGACGAGATCCGCCAGTTCATCGCCCACCTGATCGACAGCGGCCACGCCTACGAGGCCGGCGGCGACGTGTACTTCAGCGTGCCCTCCGACCCCGACTACGGCAAGCTTTCCGGCCGCAACCTGGCCGATATGCTCGCCGGCACGCGCTTCGACGTCGACGAGCGCAAAAAGCACCCTGCCGACTTCGCGCTGTGGAAGGCCGCTAAGCCCGGCGAGCCGTTCTGGCCGAGCCCCTGGAGCGATGGCCGGCCCGGCTGGCATATCGAGTGCTCGGCCATGAACCTCAAGCACCTCGGCAGCCAGATCGACATCCACGGCGGCGGCAACGATCTGGTGTTTCCGCACCACGAAAACGAGATCGCCCAGACCGAAAGCCTCACCGGCGAGCCGTTCGCGCGCTTCTGGGTGCACAACGGCATGCTCCAGATCCACACCCGCGCCGACGACGGCAGCATCAAGATCGAGAAAATGTCGAAGTCGCTCGGCAATGTCGTCACGATCGGCCAGTTCCTTGGCCAGCACGAGGCCGATGTGCTGCGCCTGATCGTGCTTTCGAGCTACTACCGCAGCCCGCTGCTCTACGGCGACGAGATCGCCGCCGACCAGGAGCGCAAGCTGGCGCGCCTGCGCGGCGCGCTGGCGCCGGCCCACGGTGGCGCCGACGCTGGCACGGCCGCCGACCAGCTTGCCGCCGTAGTAGGCGGCACGCGCGCGCACTTCGTCGCGGCCATGGACGACGACTTCAACACCGCCGGGGCGCTGGCCGCGCTGTTCGAGCTGGTGCGCGCGATCAACACCGCCCGCGACGCCGGCGTGGGCGGCGCGCCGTTCGAGGCTGCCCAGGCCGCGCTGCGCGAGCTTGCTGGCGTGCTCGGCCTGACGCTCGCCGCGCCAGAAGCCACCGCCCAGCAGGCCGCGCCATTCATCGAGCTGCTGATCGAGCTGCGCGCCGAGCTGCGCAAAGCCAAGCAGTACGCGCTCGCCGATATGGTGCGCCAGCGCCTGGCTGGCCTCGACATCACGCTTGAAGACGGCCCGCAGGGCACACGCTGGAAAGCGACGAAGTAGCTGTCGGCTGTCATCAGCGAACAGCTTTTTTTACCTGCCAACGGCCGGCTGCTTACTGGCACAAGCTACGCGGTGGGTGTTTTTGCCCTCAGCAGAGCGCTCCTTTTTCGTTTCTCGTGCTCAGAAGATGGTGCTCCGCGCCACCTTCTGAGCACAGAAGATCGGCAGTTCCTTGCTGCCGCAGGCAGAATTGACGAACAACGCGGACCACCGCGTAATTCGCGTTACTGAGGCACTATGACCTGGCTAGAACTATCTGTCGATGTCGAGCCCGAGGCGGTCGAATCGATCAGCGAGCTGCTGGCGCAGTACGGCTACAACGGCGGCGTGGTGATCGACCAGCCAATCATTACCGGCGCCGACGGGCCTGAGTATACCTTCGACACCACGCGCCCGGTAACGATGCGCACCTACATCCCGCTCGACGAGCGCGCCGAAGAAGCGCGCCAGCGCCTCGAGCAGGCGCTGTGGCACTTCGGCCAGATGCGCGCGATCGGGCCGCTGGCGGTACGCCCGCTCGAAGAGGAAGATTGGGCCAACGCCTGGAAGCAGCACTATGCCATCCAGCGCATCGGCCAGCGCACGGTGATCGTGCCGTCGTGGCTCGAGTACCAGCCTGCCGACGACGATATCGTGCTGCGGCTCGACCCGGGCATGGCCTTTGGCACCGGCCTGCACCCAACTACCCAGCTGTGCATTGGCTACCTCGAGCAGTACGCCCGCGCTGGCCAGCGCGCGCTCGATCTGGGCTGCGGCTCGGGCATCCTGGCGATCGCCGCCGCTAAGCTTGGCGCGCACGTTCTGGCGCTCGACACCGACCCGATCGCCGTCGACGCGACGCGCGAAAACGTCGCGCGCAACGACGTGGCCGGGCAGGTAGCGGTGGACGAGGGCAGCCTTGGCGCCGGCAACCGCATGGGCCACTGGCTGGGCTGGGGCCAGGAACCAAGAACCGAAACCCAAGCGCCTGCCGATCCTGATCAGCTCTCAGGGTTCGACCTGATCGTCGCCAATATCATCGCGCGCGTGCTGGCCGCACTGGCCGCCGATCTGGCCGGCGCGCTCGCCCCCGGCGGAATTCTGATCAGCTCCGGCATCATCGCCGAGCGCGAACACGAAGTCGCCGAAGCTTTCGCCGCCGCTGGCCTCCTGCAGCACGAGCGCCGCCAAGAGGGCGACTGGGTCGCGCTTGTTCATCAAAAGGAGCGCTCATGACCGACATTGACGATCTGTCGCACCTGAATGACTACAGCTGGGGCGGCGACGGCAGCGACCTCAACCAGCCCGTGCGCGCCCACGTCGAGGCCGCGCTGCTGACCACCGACGGCAGCTACTCGCCGCCGCTCGACCGGCTGCTCACGCTGGGCAGCGTTCACGACCTGCCCGACCCCGAGGCTGCGCTCGGCGCGCTCGGGCTCGCCGAGGCGCACATCCCCGACCTGATCCGCATGGCCCGCGACCGCGCGCTGAACACGGTCGAAGACGATGTGCCCGAGGGCTGGGCGCCGATCTATGCGCTGCTGGCGCTGAAGCACCTGGATGTAAGCCAGCACGTCGCCGATCTGGTGCCGCTGTTCGACCTCGACAGCGAGTGGTTTGGCGAAGAGCTGCCGACCGTGCTTGGCAGAGCCGGTGCGCCCGCGCTTGGGCCGCTGCGCCAGTACCTCTACGACGCGTCGCGCTGGCACTATGGCCGCTGGAACGCCGCGTCGGCGCTGGCGGAGATCGGCAAGCAGCACCCCGAGCTGCGCGACCAGGCGATTGCGATCCTCGCCGAGACCATGGCCAATCAGGCCAACGATCCCGAAACAAACGGCTTTCTGCTCAGCTCGCTGCTCGCGCTCCATGCCACCGAAGCGCTGCCGGTCATCCGCGCGGTGTTCGAGCGCGACGCCGTCGACGTTTCGATCGCCGGCAGCTGGGGCGAGGTGCTCGAGGCGCTCGGCCAGCCGGTCGACCGCGACGACCCGCTGATCCAGCGCTCGAAGGCCCAGCGCCAGCAGCAGAGAGCGGCAAACCACTCGCAGTTTGGCACCTTCGGCAACCAGCGCGCCCAAACCGGCAGCTTCCCAAAGGCCACCGCCAATAAAGCTGCCAAACCCAGCAAGCGTAAGAGCAAGCGCAAGATCGCCTCTGCGTCGCGCAAAGCCAACAAGAAAAAGCGCCGGTAGGTGCCTGCTATGCCGAAACGCTCGCGCGCGCCCCAGCGCCAGACGACCACAAGCAATACCTACCGTTTCTTCGTCGAGGCCGGCGTGCTGCACGCCGGCACCGTGCGCATCGACGACCCCGATCTGGCGCATCAGGTCGGCACGGTGCTGCGGCTGCGCCCCGGCGAGCGCCTGATACTGCTCGACAACAGCGGCTGGCAGTATACCGTGGCGCTCAGCGCCGTCGAGCGCGGCTGCGTGGCCGGCGAGGTCGAGCGCAAAGAGCTGGCCGGCGGCGAGCCGCGCACGAAAGTCACGCTTTACGCCGCGCTGATGCGCCCCGAGCGCTTTGAGTGGGTGCTGCAGAAAGGCACCGAGCTAGGCGTTTCGGCGTTCGTGCCGCTGATCTGCGAGCGCAGCACCATCGGCGACGCCGACGCGCTGAGCGAGCACAAGCACGAGCGCTGGCGCCGGATCATCCGCGAGGCTGCCGAGCAGTCGCGCCGCGGCAAGCTGCCGCGCCTTGCCCCGGCCGTGATGTTCCCGGCCGCGTGCGATCAGGCCGCCAAGCGCGGCGCCGCCCTGCTGCTCTGGGAGGGCGCGGGCGTTGCTTCGCTGCGGCACGTGCTGCACCAGGGAAACAAAGACGCGAGCAAAGAGGTGCAGGGCGCCCTCGCTCTGCCGATCTCCCACTCTGCCGATCTCCCGTTCTCCGTCGCGCTGTTTAGCGGCCCCGAGGGCGGCTTCAGCCAGCACGAGCTCGAAACCGCCACCCGCTATGGTATCATTCCTGTAACACTTGGCCCGCGCACACTGCGTGCCGAAACCGCGCCGCTCGCCGCGACATCGGCAATTCTCTACGAAATGGGCGACCTTGAGTGAAGGCGCGGTGTCTGGCTTCGGATGCTGCCTCAACGCTGGGCCAACACCACACCCACAGGCCAAAACCAACGCTCACAAAGGCGGCGTATGACGACGACATTGCTGATCCTCAAGCGCGGCATTATCGCCGGGATCCTGCTCTGCTGCGGCTTTCTGGCCGGCTGGTTCAGCGCGATCGTGCTGGGCGGGCGCATCCCCTACGATGGCGATATCGCGGCCCTGCTCGGGCCGGGCCGCGCCGCGAACCAGGCCACCCCCGCTGAGCTGCGCACCCAGTTCGGCGTGTTCTGGGAGGTCTGGAACCTGGTCGAGGGCGAGTTCTACCACCACAGCCCGCTCGACCGCCAGAAGATGATCCAGGGCGCCATCCGCGGCATGCTCGACTCGCTTGGCGACCGCTATACTGTCTACCAGGAGCCCGACCTCGCCACCCAGACGCGCGACGATATGCAGGGCAAGATGGCGGGCATCGGCACCTACCTGCGCATCACCGACGGCCACGCGTTTATCTACAAGCCGATCAAAAATTCGCCGGCGCTGCAGGCCGGCCTCCGCCAGGACGACGAGATCGTCAGCATTGACGGCGACGCGGTGGTGCCCATGATCGCCGGGCTCGACACCACCCAGGCCGCCGTCAAGATCGCCGGGCGGCTGCGTGGCCCCGCCGGCACTATCGTGAAGCTCACGCTGCGCCGCGGCGACACCGGCCCATTCGAGGCGACGATCACCCGCGCCGACATCGTGGTTCCCAGCGTCGACAGCCAGCTGCTCAGCCAGGGGCTGGCCTACATCCGCATCAGCGAGTTCAAGGCCAACACCACCAGCGAGTTCGACACCGCCCTGCGCGGCCTGCTGCCGCGCAAGCCTCGCGGCATTATCCTCGATCTGCGCAACAACCCAGGCGGCTTTCTGCAAAACGCCCAGGACGTGCTCGGCCGCTTCTACAGCGGCGTGGCGCTCTACGAAGATAAAAACGGCCAGTCACTCGAACAGCTCGATACCCGGCCCGGCGGCAGCGACACGCGCGCCTACGAAATTCCGCTGGCAGTGCTGGTGAACAATGGCTCGGCCAGCGCCAGCGAGATCGTGGCCGGCGCGCTGCGCGACGCCCGCGCCAATACCTTCCTGATCGGCGACAAAACCTATGGCAAAGGTTCGGTTCAGAACATCCATACCCTGAGCGACGGCGGCAGCGCGCGCATTACCATCGCCCACTGGCTCACGCCCAACAAAAGCGAAATTCATAAGCTCGGCATCCTGCCTCAGTATTTCGTGCCCTACGCCGAAAGCCCCAGCGATGCCGTACCCTGCGTGGCCGACCGCCAGCCGCCGCCCGGCAGCAGCGCCTGCGCCGACTCGCAGCTCGCCAGCGCGATCCGCCTGCTCGACACCGGCCAGCCGCCGCCCGCGATTACGCCAACGCCCGCGCCGGCGCCGTGAAGCCGCCCGGCCCGCGCCTAGTGCAACCTGAGAATGTCTGTGGAACAACCAACGATCATCGTCGGCGGTGGGCTCGGCGGCCTGGCCGCAGCCATCCACCTTGCCGCCGCCGGCCGCCGCGTGCTGCTGCTCGAAAAGAACGAGCGCGTCGGCGGCAAGCTCAATATCGTCGCCGAGGCCGGCTATACCTTTGATACCGGCCCTTCGCTGCTGACCATGCCGTGGGTGCTGCGCAATCTGTTCGCCGCCGCAGGGGCGCGCCTCGAAGATGAGCTTAGCCTGGCCCAGATCGAGCCGACTTGCCGCTACACCTGGCCCGACGGCACGCGCTTCGATGCATTCCAATCGCTGCCGCTGCTGATCGACCAGATCAGCCGGCTCGAGCCGCGCGACGTCGACCGGTTTTTGCGCTTTCTGGCCCATACCTCGCGCATCTACGACGCGGTGTCGCGGCCGTTCCTGCTACAGCCCTTCGACGGCCTGCGCGACCTGATCACCCCGGCGCTGCTGCGCGATGCCTGGAAGATCGACTCGCTGCGCACCGTCGACCGCGCGGTCTCGTCGTTCTTCCACAGCCCGTACCTGCGCCAGGTGTTCAATCGCTACGCCACCTACAATGGCTCGTCGCCTTACCGCGCGCCGGCGACCTTTAACCTGATCGCTTATGTCGAGCTAGTCGAGGGGGGCTGGTATATCCGTGGCGGCATGTATATGCTGGCGCGCGCGCTCGAGCGCCTGGCCCGCCGCATGGGCGTCGAGGTCCGCACTTCCGCCCCGGTCGAGCAGATCGTCGTGCGCGACGGCGTGGCGCGCGGCGTGCTGGTGGCGGGCACGCCGATTGAGGCCGCCAATGTGATCGTCAACGCCGACCCGCGCTACGCCTACGAGCAGCTGCTGCCCACCGAAACCCGCACCGCCGCGCGGCTGGCGCGCCTCGAGCCATCGTGCAGCGGCTTTATTCTGCTGCTGGGCATCGCGCGCGAGTACCCGCAGCTGGCGCACCACAACATCTTCTTCTCTTCCGATTACCCGCGCGAGTTTGCGGCGATCTTCGATCGCGGCGTCGTCGCGCCCGACCCAACTGTGTATGTCTGTGCTTCGTCGATCACCGACCCGCAGCATGCGCCGCCCGGCCACACCAACATGTTTGTTCTGGTGAATGCGCCAGCGCTTGGCTCGCGCGTCGGCTGGGAGCGCGAGGCCCTCGGCTACCGCGACCTGGTGGTGCGCAAGCTCGAGCGAATGGGCCTGGCCGATCTCGACCGCCACGTCGCCTACGAGCGCATCATTACCCCTGCCGATCTGCAAACGCGCTACAACGCCGTCGGCGGCGCGATCTATGGGCCAGCCTCGAACCACCCGTTCAGCGCGTTTCTGCGCCCGCCGCTCCGTGCCCGCGGGCTGCGGCGGCTGTTTTTCGTTGGCGGCGGCACCCACCCTGGCGGCGGCATTCCGCTGGTGCTGCTTTCCGGCCGCGCCGTGGCCCAGCGCGTCCTGGCTGTGCGCTAAACACTTTTCACTACTGCAGGTAGTAGGCCGGAAATTCATGCCGCTGCGGCGGGCCACAGCACCCCACAGTTGACATATCGGCCTGGTTAATCGTTAATTTTCGATAAAAGAGTGCTTGACGCAGCCGGCCGGCCGGCGTATCATGCCCGCGAAGCCTCAAGAGAACATCGCAGCACAGCCGGAACCTTGAAAGCCGAACGACGGCCCAGGATTAGACCAGCGGCGCACTCCCACAGGTGTCACGATGACGGGGGCCGACCGTGTGTCAGAGGAAATGGCGATAGCTCAAGGGAGCGCGCCAGGGAGGCTGACAAGCAAGCGCCGGGCTGCTGATGAGTAGACGGATGCTGTGTGAGTCGAAACTAGGTTCTTCGCAGCAAGCTCTCACTGTGGAAGCTGTATGCTTGAAGCCACAGAAGCAACGAGGGCATTGCCTGAGCGTAAAAGCTGGCCAGCTGATGCAGCTGAGAGCCGAGCGACGCGCAGACCGCTGAGGAGTAGAACGGCGAACAAGGAGCGGGAAGCGGTGTTCTCTTGGGCATCACCGTACGAAGAAATTGAAACATAGGCAGGCGAGCGGCACGGCTCGCCTGTTTGTGTGTTGGCGTCAGGTCATCCGCCAGCCGCCATCCACCGCCAAAGTCTGCCCGGTGATATACGAGGCGCCAGGCGAAGCCAAAAACACCACCGCCGCCGCCACTTCTCCGGGCCGCCCAGGCCGCCGCAGCGCGATCACCCGCTCGCCCCACGCGCGATCCTCGGCAGGCACGCGCTCAAGCATCGGCGTGTCGATCAGGCCCGGCGTGATCGCGTTGACGGTAATATCCCAGGCGGCAGCCTCGCGCGCGAGTGCGCGCGTCAGCCCTAGCACCCCGCCGGTCGCCGCTGAGTAGTCGGCCTGGTTGGCGCCGCCGCCAATCCCGTGCAGCGCCGACACATTCACAATCCGGCCGTAGCGCTGGCGCATCATCGGGCGCATCACCGCGCGGCAGGTGTGGTACACGCCGTCGAGGTTCGTGGCCAGCGCATCGCGCCACTGTTCGGCGCTTATTGCGCCAAACCCGGCATAGCTCGCCGCGCCGGCGCAGTTCACCAGAATATCGAGCCGGCCCCAGCGGGCGACTGTATCGGCCACCAGCGCGTCGACCTCGTCGCGCGCGCGCACGTCGCAGCGGGCCGTTGCCACCGCGCCAGGCAGCCCGGCGCAGGTATCCGCCAGCGCAGTGGCGGCGGCGGCGTGCTCGAAATAGCCGGCAACCACATTCGCGCCGCGCTCGGCCAGCATGCGCACGACCGCCCGGCCAATACCGCCCGAGCCGCCAGTGACGATCGCAACTTGCTCGGCAAACTCCAAACCGCTCATGGCTGTATCACATCGAATAGTTGCGTGGGCCGGCAAGCCGAACCGTGCCCTTCAAATTGCACTGTTCTTTCAGAATCTGTCTGAAAAGGGTGGTTTGGAGACACGAAGTCCCTCCAAATATCACTCGTTCGGCGGGGGCGGCCACATTCGTGGCCGCCACCCGCCAGAAGGGTGCGAGGGGCATAGCCCCTCGCGCACCGCCTTTTCAAACAGGCTCCAGACAGGCTCTAAACTTCGCTTGCCAGTAGTGCGTGAATATCGGCCAGGTCGCTGATATTCACCAGCTGTACGCCCGGCGCGATCCGCTTAATCAGGCCCGTCAGCACGACGCCAGCGCCAATCTCGACGAACGTGTCGACGCCAGCGGCCACCATGGCGCGCACCGAGGCGATCCAGCGCACCGGCGAAGTCACTTGCGTCACCAGCTCATCGCGGATCTCGGCCGCCGTCGCGATCGGCCGGGCCGTCACATTCGACACCACCGGCACGCTCGCGTCGGCCATTCTGGCCTCGCCAATCGCCACGGCCAGGCCTTCGGCTGCGGCGCGCATCAGCGGCGAATGAAACGCTGCGCTCACCTTGAGCGGCAGCGCACGCTTGGCGCCTTGCGCTTTCGCCAGCGCGCACGCGCGCTCGACAGCCGCACTGGCTCCACTGATCACCAGCTGGCCCGGCGAGTTATAGTTTGCAATCACTACCGGTGCGCCCTCGGCCGACGCCTCGCGGCACAGCGCTTCGAGCGGCTCTTCGTCGAGCCCGATGATCGCGGCCATGGCGCCCTGGTGCGTTGCGGCCATAAGCTCGCCGCGCCGGCGCACCAGCCGCAGCGCAGTGGGCACGCTCAGCGTTCCGGCCGCCACCAGCGCCGAATACTCGCCCAGGCTGTGGCCAGCCACCAGCGCCGGCGTCGGGCTATACCCCGCCTCGTCCATCGCCGCGAGCAGCGCCGCGCTGGTGGCCAGCAGTGCGGGCTGCGCGTTTTCGGTCGCCGTCAGCTCTGCCTCTGGCCCATCAAAACACAGTTTCGACAAAGCAAAGCCGAGCGTTTCGTCGGCCTGATCGAACACCGCGCGCGCCGCCGCCGAGCTCGCGTACAGGTCGCGGCCCATTCCCACCGACTGCGAGCCCTGGCCGGGAAAGACGAATGCCAGCGTCATACGTTACCCTTCACCACAAACAAAGAGATAAGGAGACAAAGAAGCGGCGCTGCCTCCTTGCCTCCTTATCTCTCTGTCGACCCGTCACGGCCGGCCCCAGCGCACCACCGACGACGCCCAGGTGAGCCCGCCGCCGAATGCCGTCACCAGCACATAGTCGCCGGGGTTCAGGCGGCCCTGGTCGGCCGCCTCGGCCAGCGCGATCGGTATGGTCGCGGCCGACGTGTTGCCATAGCGGTCGAGGTTGATAAACACCCGTTCCATCGGCACGCCAAGCCGCTTTGCGGTAGCATCAATGATCCGCAAATTCGCCTGGTGCGGCACCACCAGCGCAATATCGTCCTTCGACACGCCGGCATCTTCGAGCGCCTGCGCCGACGAGTCGCTCATGCCGCGCACCGCCAGCTTGAAGATCTCGCGGCCGTTCATGTACACGTACTGGCGGCCTTGCTCGAGCAGCTCGGGGGTAGCGGGCATGCGCGTGCCGCCCGCGTCCACCGCCATCAAGTCTTCGTCCTTGCCCGAGGCGCCCAGTACGCTCGAAAGCTGGCCGTAGGGTTCGTCGCTAGGCTGCAGTACCACCGCGCCCGCGCCATCGCCAAACAGCACGCAGGTGTTGCGATCGTTCCAGTTAATATAATGGGTAAACACATCGGCCGAGATGAACAGCACGTTGCGCGCCGCGCCGCTGCGGATCATGCTGGTGGCCACGCTCAGGCCATACACAAAGCCGCTGCACGCCGCCGCAATATCGAAGGCCGCCGCGCGCGCGATGCCGAGGTTCGCCTGCACGGTACAGGCGGTGGCAGGGAAAGGCCGGTCGGGCGTGCATGTCGCCAGGACGATCAGGTCGATCGCGTCGGCGGGCAGCCCAGCCTGCGCCAGCGCGCGGCGCCCAGCCTCACTCGCCAGCGTCGAGGTGCTCTCGCCTGGGCCAACTACCCGGCGCTCGCGTATGCCGGTGCGCTCGATGATCCACTCGTCGGAGGTATTGACTATCCGCTCGAGCTCGGCATTCGTCATTACGCGCTCGGGCACAGCGAAGCCCCACCCTGTAATCGCGGCATACCTGGCCATAGCAATCCCTTACAACGACAAAGGATGAAGGATGCGCCGCATAATCACGCTGCATCCTTCATCCTTTGCCCGAGGCGCCCAACCGCATGCTATTCGCTCTCCGCGGCGCTGCTCTGCTCGATCACCTGGCGCCCGCGGTAGCTGCCGCAGTTCTTGCACATGTAGTGCGAGCGCATCAGCTTATTGCACTGCGGGCACGTCACCAGCGACGGCGCGTCGAGCCGCTGATGCTGGCGGCGATTGCCACGGCGGTGGCGCGAAACTTTCGTCTTCGGTACGGCACCCATGTTCTAGCCTTGAATCCTTTCCTACGCTGTGTATCTCACGTATTATCGATGGTATAGCGCCGGCTGGTGCTCGCCGCCCGGCGACCCCAGCACCTAGTCATTTAGCAGCCGCTTCAGCACCGCAAAGCGGTCGTCATTGCCATCGCTGCTGCACCCGCAGTCGCCCAGGTTCCGGTCGGCGCCACAGGTCGGGCACAGGCCCTTGCAGTCGGGCCGGCATAGCGGCTGCATTGGCAGCTCGATCACCGCATACTCGCGCAGCGCTTCGCCCAAGTCTACCAGATGGCTCTCGTCAATGTAGAATGGATCTTCTTCGTCGGGCTTGGGCAGCGGCATGCCGGTGTTGACTTCGATGCGCGAGTGGAATTCATCACGGAAGTGCAGGTCGATCCGCTGCTGCGAGGGGGCCAGGCAGCGGATGCACGGCATCTCGACCACGCCTTGCGCGTCGACATCGGCCAGCACCCCGGTGGCCGTGCGGGTGAACCGCACTTTGCCCTCTAGCTGCCTGAGCGTCGTTTCGTCGTCCAGCGGGAGCGCGTCTTCGGCGAAGGTGTAGTTTCGCCGCCCGCCCACTTCCTCGCGGAGCAACTGCGCAACGTTGAACTTCAGGTCGGTCAATGGTTTGTGTATGTGCATGGTAGGGTACGCTCCTGCGTACTCACAGAAGCTGCATTATAGGCGAGCTGCGCCGCGCTGTCAAGCCACAAACGCCGCTTCTGGCTATTTCGAATTCTGCCGCGCGGGCCTCACCGCGCCTCGGCCTCGCCGGGGCGGCCCAGCTCGCGCAGCCCGTTCTGAACGCTCGCGCTTAGCCGCACAAGCCGCTGCTCGAGCTCTTCGAGCACCTGCCGCGCGTACTCGTCGGCGCCCTTGCGCGTCGCCTCGGCATCGCGCTCGGCCAGATCGAGCAGCCGTTGTCGCTCCGCTTCCACCGCTGCCAGCAGCCCCTGCTCTTCCATGGCCTGGCGCACGTGCGCCTGGGCCTCGCCAATCAGGCGCTCCTGCTCGGCAATCACCCGGCGGGCCTGTTTCAGCTCCTCGGGCACCGCCACGCGCATTCGATCAATAATATCCAGAATGCGCTCCTCGTCGACAAGCAGCCGATTGCCGAAAAACATCCGGCGGCCTTCGGCCAGCGTGTCTTCGAGTTCGTCGATCAACTGATCTAGCTCGATAGCCGATCACCCCCTTCGTAGAGCTCTGCTTGAATATGCCTCGGGCCTACTCCCTGCCGCGGTAGGCCCGCTGCAGCGCCATCACCACATGCGGCGGCACCAGCCACGATACATCGCCACCCAATGAGGCGATCTCGCGCACCGTGCTTGAGCTGAAGAATGTATACTG
This sequence comes from Kouleothrix sp., assembly GCF_046328425.1. Taxonomy (NCBI): domain Bacteria; kingdom Bacillati; phylum Chloroflexota; class Chloroflexia; order Chloroflexales; family Roseiflexaceae; genus Kouleothrix; species Kouleothrix sp. Next base: position 31,636 of record NZ_JAXLWP010000040.1, on the reverse strand, counting down.
GTGGCCAGCCATGAACAGCACCACGTCGATCTCGGGCGCCAGCTTGTTGTTGATCTGCGCCATCTGAAACTCGTGGTCGAAATCGCGCGGGTCGCGCAGCCCACGCACAATCACCGATGCGTTCGCCTGCCGCACATACTCGACGGTCAGCTCCGAGTATGTACCGACTTTCACACGTGGCAGGTCGCGGATGGCCTCTTTCACCATCGCGATCCGCTCGCTGGTGCTGAACAACAGGTTCTTATTCGGCCGGTCGAACACCGCCATGATCACGGTGTCGAACAGGCGCGACGCGCGCGTCACTATATCGAGGTGCCCATTGGTGATCGGGTCGAAGCTGCCCGGGTACACGGCGATCGTCACGACTCGCTCCTTGGCCGAGTCGCAAGTGGCGGCCTACGCTTCGCTGGCCGCTTGCTCTTCGCGCTCGGCGGTCTCTGTGGCTATTTCATAGATTGAGAAGCAGGAATCGCCCAGACGGCGGAATTTGCGGCGGCGGATGCGCTCATATCGCTCGGCGAGCGCCACCCGCGGCGAGTGCCCAACGATCAGCAGCCCTTCGTCGGCCATGAGCCCCGAGGCGCTTACAATGCCGATTGTCGCTTCAATTGCGGGGTCGGCGTATGGCGGATCCATCAGAATTATATCAAATTTCTCCATTGGATGAGCCGTGGCCAGGTAGCGCCCCACCTGCATCTGGTGCACACGCGAGCGCTCGAGAAAGCGCGTGTGCGCCAGGTTCTCGCGAATAATCGCGCATACGTGCGCGCGCATCTCCACAAAATCGGCCCACGCCGCCCCGCGCGACAAACACTCAATGCCCAGCGAGCCAGTGCCGGCGTACAGATCCAGCACGCGCCCGCGGATCGGGCCATAGCCCTCTAGCACCGAGAACACCGCTTCTTTGACCCGGTCGAGCATTGGCCGCGTTGTCATGCCTTTGGGGGCTTTTAGCCGGTGCCCTTTGGCCGAGCCGGTAATCACACGCATGGCTAGGCACCCCGCTCGAGCGCGGCTTCGATCACCCGCAGCGCCGCGCCAACAGTGCGGCCCTCGCTGTCTTTCTCGGGGTTCACGGCCGTCAGCGCCAGCGCGGCCATGTTCCCCAGGCCAGCCACCTGCTGCGCCAGGCGCTCGAGCTGCGCCACGCTCAGGCCCGGCGTCGTCGGGAAATCGACGCCGGGCGCAATCGCCGAGTCGAGCACGTCGATGTCGATGTGCAGGTACAGCTGCGGCAGCGAGCCAAGCGCGTGCAGCGCCCGGTCGAGCGCGGTGGTGTCGCCGCCAATCTCGCTGCTGCGCACAAGCATCACCGACGACGCTGCCAGCGCGCGCTCTTCGAGCGGGTCGAGGTCGCGCGCGCCCACCAGCGCCACATTGCGCTCGGCCAGCGGCTCCAGCCCGATCTGCTGGCGTAGCGCGCCCAGCCCACGCCCAACTGCGCACGCCAGTGGCATGCCGCCCAAGTAGCCGCTGATGCTGATCTCGGGGGTGTTAAAATCGCCGTGCGCATCGATCCACACTACTGCCGTATCGGATGGCCGGCCCAACCCCGCCAGCGCGCCAAGCGACACCAGGCAGTCGCCACCGTTAATCAGTGGAAAGCGCCCGGCCGCGCGCGCGCGCGCCACTGCAGCAGCCAGCTGCGCCTGCACCGCGCCAATATGCGCTTCACGCGGCTCGGGCGCCTCGGCCACGCTGATCGTTTCGCTCGCCACGTCGTGGCCCTGGCCGGCGAGCCGCTCGGCCAAGCCGGCACGCGTCAGCGCGGCAGGCGCGCGGCCCATGCCAACCTCAAGCTGGTCGAGGTTATAGGGAACGCCAAGTAGTGCGATGTTCATTGCTTACAGCTCATCAAGCGTGGCCGCGAACGCCGCCACAGTCGCCGCAATATCCGCCTCGGTGTGCGCCGCCGACAGAAACCCGCTCCTGCCGCGCATGAGGTCGACGCCATGGTTGTTCAAGCCCAGCCGCACCTGCCGCAGCAGGCGCGGGTCGCCGCCGCTCTTCAGCTCGGCCACTGGCGTCTCGCGCGGCAGCTCGCCTGGCGCGAACTCAAGGGTGCTGCCGGCCAGCAGGTGAAAGATCGACGCATCGCCATACACCGCCCAGCCAGCCAGCTCGCGCTCGCGCAGGGCCGCGTTCATACGCGCGATCAAGCTTTGGCAAGCCGCGGCTGCGTGTGCGCCTGGCTCGCCGCTAGCCACGCGCTCGAGCATCGCCACCCCCGCCGCCGCCGAGAGCGGGTTGGCATTAAACGTGCCGTTATGGCGGATCTTGTGGTCGCGGTTCCAGCTGGCATCGGCGAACTCCAGGTGGTGCATAATCTCGGCACGGCCGCCAACCGCGCCGCCTGGCAGGCCGCCTGCCAGCACCTTGGCCAGCGTCGTCAGGTCGGCGCGCACGCCAGAGCGCTGCTGCACGCCGCCGGGTAGCACCCGAAAGCCCGTCACCACCTCGTCGAAGATCAGCACCGCATCGCGCGCGCTGGCCAGCGCGCGCAGCTCGCGCAGAAACGCGTCGGGCAGCGGCACCGCGCCATACGACGCGCCGGTTGGCTCGAGGATCAGCGCGGCCACGTCGCCGCGCGCCAGCGCTTGCTCGATCTGGCCAAGATCGGCCGGCAGCACCTGCGTGGCGCCCAGCAGGCTCTCGGGCACGCCAGCCGGGCTCGGATCGGCCGGCGCGTCGCGCGTGAGCAGGTCGTGCCAGCCGTGGTAGTGCCCAGACAAGCGGATCACGGTTGTGCGGCCGGTGTAGGCGCGCGCCAGCCGGAGCGCGAGCAGCGTCGCTTCGGTGCCCGAGGCGGTGAAGCGCAGGCGCTCGATGCTTGGAAACAGGCGCATCACCAGCTCGGCCCAGCGCAGCTCGATATCGTGCTCGGCGCCGTAGTGGGTGCCGCGAGCCATCTGCTCAGCTACAGCCGCCACGATGGCAGGGTGCGCGTGGCCCAGCAGCAGCGCGCCGTGGCCGGTCACATAATCGACCAGCCGGTTGCCGTCGACATCCCACTTATGCGCGCCAGCGCTACGCTCGACATACAGCGGGAATGGGTCGACAAAGCGGCCGTCGTGCGTTACGCCGTTCGGAAACACGCTCATGGCTCGGGCATAGCGCTCGGCCGAGCCGCCGTGCAGGCGCCGGTACTCGGTTTCAATTCCCGTCATTGCTCTCACCTATCAGCCGCGTATCAGCGTGCGCGCCGCGCGCGGCGTGCCAATTCTGGCGCCAGATTCGTTGTATGATTCAGGGTGAAGCTGATATCGGGGCAGCTACATGCCGTATTCCAGCCGGCGCACAAGCGCTGGCGGCAGGCGCGCCTCGCGCATCTGGCGCTGTGTCTGCGCGATATCGTACTCGACGCGCTTGAACATTATCGTGCCGGCTTCAGTATCCAGCAGCGCGTAGGCCGCGCGCGGATCTTGGTTGCGCGGCTGGCCAACGCTGCCGGGGTTGAAAAAGTAGCGATAGCCCGGCTCGAATTCAACAAGCAGCTCGGCGTCGGCCAGCATCGGATCTTCAACCTGGCCGTCGGGCAGCTGCCGCACGAGCAGTGGAATATGCGAGTGGCCAATCAGGCACACCTGCTGGCTAAACAGCTCGAAGTTACTCTCGGCCTGCGGGCGCGAGAGCAGATACTCCCATACTGGCTCGCGCGGGCTGCCGTGCGCCAGCAGAAAGCGCTCGCTCAGATCGATCCGCGGCGACAGCTCATCCAGCAGCGCGCGGTTCTCGTCGGTAAGCTGGTGGCCATTCCAGATATTCGCGGTGCGCGCGTCGGGGTTAAAATCAGTCAGATCAAGCTTGCCCAAGCAGGCCAGATCGTGGTTGCCGCTCAGCATCACGTCGGCATGATCGCGCATCGCCTGCACGCACTCGTTTGGGCGCGGGCCATAGCCGATCGTGTCGCCCAGGTTCCAAAGCTGATCAAACGAGCCCGCCACCGCGAGCACGGTTTCGAGCGCGATAAAGTTCGAATGAATATCTGAAACGATCAAAACGCGCATAGCTGTTAACCTTCAGTAATCGGCGGACTTTGCGATAGCCGAACCGCGCGGCGTATAATTATGCCAGTGCATCGTACCACACTCGATGGAGGCCCAGCACTCCTATGGCCGAACCAACCGGGCACTGCCCATACCTGGGGCTGAAGCAGAACCGCGCGATCCGCTTTGCTTCGCCAACCGCCGAGCATCGCTGCTATATCAGCGGCGAGCCGCGCGAAATCCCAGTGGATCAGGCAGGCTTCTGCCTGTCGCAGGGCCATGTCCAATGCCCATTATACATGGGTTTAACAGTCCCTTCAACGAACGACCCAACGCTGGTGCTGGCCCCCACTCGCACGCCCGGCCTGCGCGGCTGGTTCGCCGCGCTCTCGCCACGCGATCGGCTGATCTACTCGCTGATGCTGGGGATGCTGGCGGTGATCATCGGGATCTACCTGCTGGTTGGCGTGCAGACGCTGCTCCGCCGCAGTGGGCTCCCGCAGATCGGCCAGGCGCCCACCGCCTCGCCGGTCGAGCAGCCCAGCGCAGCGCCCACCGCCGCCGAGGCTACAGCGGCAGCCACCAGCGCCCCGCCCTCGCCAACCGAGGTAGCAACCGCGACCCCGCCACCCGCGCCTACGGCCAAGCCAACCGACGCGCCGCTGATCCTACCGCCAACGCCGCTGCCGACCCAGGCACCCACCAGCACGCCCGGCCCTACCAGTACGCCCGGCGCTGCCAGCGCGCCCATGCCTACTGCAATACCCAGGCCTAAGCCAAGCAGCACGCCCAGGCCCGCGGCGACGCAGCCGCCTACGCCAACCCAGCAGCCAGCCAATGTCAGCGTCAAGCTAGTGACGCTATACTTCGCCGATCCCAGCGGCAAGCTGCTCGTGCCAGCACAGCGCAACACCCGCGTCGAAGACAACCGCATTGCCGAGGCCGCGATCAACGAGCTGATTGCCGGGCCGCGCAATGGCCTAGGCCGGCTGGTAAGCTCCGATGCCAGCCTACTCGATATTCATATAGAAGGCGGGCGCGCAACGGCCAACTTCGATCGCGACCCCGGCGGGATCGACTCGCTTGTCTTCACGCTCACCGAGTTCCCCAGCATCAGCAGCGTGCAGATCCAGGTGAATGGCGCCGACCAGGGCGGGCCGCGCGCCCGGCCCGTGCTCAACCCGATCAACCCGCAGAATCTGGCGGTCGACTACGGCAGCACCGAATTTCTGCCGCTCTACTTCCCATCGGCGGGTAGCAGCTACGACGTTCGCGTCATCCGCATGGTGCCGAAAACCAAGCAGGTTGCCGAGGCGACGGTGCGCGCGCTGCTCGAAGGCCCCGGCCCGTACGAAGGATCGCTGCGCCGCGCTATTCCAGCAAATACCGAGCTACGCGGAATCAAGCTGCAGAATGGCGTCGTACTGGTCGATTTCACACAGCCCTTCGCCGATGCGCCCGAGCTGGACGCGGCAATGCGCACGGTTGTCGAGTCGCTCACAACACTGAAAACCGTCAGCGGCGTACAATTTCTGGTAGAAGGCCGCGCCTTTGCCGACGGCAAGGTTTTCCGCCGCCCATCGATCAACCAAGAGTAGCGCGCCAGCAGCGGCAGAATCGCGCCACTCAGATGCTAGCATCTGAGTGGCCGCGATTACTTTGCCGCCGGCTATTCGCCCAGGCTCGCTGGCGCGCGTATGCTCTCAGCCTCACCACCACAAGCCAAGCTCGTGCACCTCGCTCTCGGGCGGCACGACGCAGCAGCGCTCGCACACCCGTAGCGGAATACCTGTGTGGTTTTGCTCGACAAGCTTCTCGCGCTCGCCGCAGTAGCGGCATACGCTCAGGTTCGCGATCTCGTCGGCGCGCCACAGCTGTGGCGATACCAGCATCTCGACGCGCTGCTTGAAAGTGAGCAGCGCCACTTTGACGCATACAGCCGCCGGAAATACTTCCTCAACCCGCGCAAACAGCTGGTATTTGTACGAATATACTTCGTCGCCGATCGCAATATCGCGCATTCGCGGATGCTGAACAATTTTCATACGCTTCCCAGGCGCGCGAGCAAGCCGCGCAAATCGTCGTCGCCAAGCCGAAAGCCTGGCTCATCGCCAAACATGAGATCGTCCAGCGCGCCGCTGATTGCCGCCTCGAACCCCGCTTCAGCTTGCTCGGCGCCTAGTTCAAGCGCATAGAACCGATCGAGAGCCCACGCGGCCAGCGCCACATCGTCGACGCGGCCAGCCAGCCGGGCTTCGATCTGCTGTGCAACCGCCGTGCGAGTAATAATCGTATCGCCGGGCGCGGGCTGCTGAGCCATTGGCGCTGTACCTTTACTCCTCAGAGGCTTCGAGCGCCTGGTCGCACTGCTCGTAGAAGCCGCATCCCCAGCAACGACGCGCGTCGTCGTGGCTGCGCTCGCAGTCGACATCGGCCAGCGCGTCGCGCATCTCGTCCAGAATGGCAAGAATGTCTTCGCGCAGCTGCTCGCTATAGTTCAGCCGGAATGTATGCTCGGCGTAGCGCAGCAGCCCGTAGGGCGGGGCCACGCCGCTTGTCTCTTCAACCAGCACGCAATACGCGGCCAGCTGCATCAGGTCGGATTCGTAGGGCCGCCCCGCACGGCGCCCAGGCTTTACCTCGACCGGAATCGTGGAGCCGCGCACGCTGAGCAAATAGTCGGGCCGGCCGACCAGCCCAATGCGCTTAGCCATCAGCGGCTTCTCCGGCGCATGGCCGCCAGTATCCCTGTACACCACCGGCGCCCAGGGCAGCCCAGTAGCGCGCCGCAGCCGGGTAGCCCATATGCCAAGCAGCAGCGCCAGCAGCAGCAGCGCCAGCCCGAGCGTCACGCCCATCAGCGCCCTGCCACAATCAGCGCCAGCGCAGCCACAAGCAGCAGCACAGCCACGAGCAGCAGCGCGCGGCTACCCACCACGGCGCGCCCATGGCGGCGGTGCAGCACCGAGCCAAACTCGCGCCGCTCACGGCCCGACGGCTCCCAGCCGAGCGCGCGACGCAGCCACCAGGCCCGCGCGCAATACACATACTCGCCGATCTCGCTGGCACGGATGATCGCGAGCCGCTCTTTAGACAAAAGATTTACTCGTCAGGATACTATCTGCCGCGCAGCGCGGCGGCCCGGCGCTACTGGCCGCCCAGCACCGGCGCGCCGCCGATCCAGTTTGCCACGTCCGAAACGGTGATAATCACCATCAGGCCCATCAGCATCATAAAGCCGACGGCGTGCACCATGGCTTCTTTCTCGGGTGGGATCTTCTTGCCGCGCCGCGCCAGCTCGATCAACGAAAACATGATATGGCTGCCATCGAGCGCCGGGATGGGCAGCAGGTTCACCAGAAACAAGTTCAGGCTAATCAGCGCCGTCCACTGCAAGAAGCCAACCAGGCCATCGCGCTGGATCACCTCGCCGGTGCCACGCGCTATGCCGACAACGCCGGTCACTCCGCCGGGCGGCGCCGGGTTCAGCCCGAACCAGCCGCCGATCATCTGCCCAAGCCCACCAACAAAGCGGCCAAGCACTTCCCATGTGTAGCTGAACCCAGTGGCCATAGCTGTGGGCAGGCTGGCTTGCACAATCTGCGGATTAGCGCCATACGAGAAGCCAAAGCCCACTTCGTAGGCCTTGCCCTGCTCGTCGACCCATGGCCCTGGTGTAACCGAGAGGCGTAGCTGCTGCTCGCCGCGCTGCACCAGCACCGGCAGCGCCACGCCTGGGTTGCGCCGCCCGATCTGGCCGATCAGCGAGAGATTGCGCCCGATCGCGCGGTTGCCCAGCTCGAGCATAATATCGCCAGACTGAAAGCCAGCCGCGGCGGCCGGCGTGTTGGGGTACACCTTGTCGATGCGCGCGCCGTCGGCGGGGATGCCCTTAAAAGCGAACAGTGCGCCAAAGATCAGAAATGCCAGCACGAGGTTCATGAGCGGGCCGGCCACCAGCACCAGGATCTTTTTCCAGGGCGCAGCCTGCGAGAGGCTACCAACGCCATAGAGCGTCTCGCCTTCGCCGCCAAAGCGCACAAAGCCGCCGATCGGCAGCCAGTTCAGGGTATACTTCACGCCATTGCGCTCGAACAGCGTGAGTGCGCGCGGCGGGTAGCCCAGGCCGAATTCGTCGACTTTGATGCCAAGCCACACCGCGGTGAGGAAATGCCCCAGCTCGTGCACTAGCACAAGCAGACCCAGCATTACAAAAAATGCCACCAATGTAACAAAGCCATTCGGGATCGGCAAACTCTCCAACGCTCTATCTCCTCGCAGGCCCGGCTGCGGCACCGCATGCCGTGGTATTGCGCGTCAGTATGCTGAAAAGCCGCCCATGCGCCGCCAGCCGGCGCGGTGCGTCAGCCACCGTTTTTGCCCGAGCTAAGTGTACCTTGTTGAATCGGCGCTGTCAACACAGTCGGGCAGTGTGGCAGGGCGGGTGCCACCTCGGGGGGGCGCCCCCCCCCCCCCCCCACCCCCCCACCAAAGTGACATAATCAAGCGAATGTGCTATCAGCGGGGCAGGTTTGCCAGCGGCAGCCTGAGCGTTGCGTGCGGTGTTTCCACGCGGAGCGCCGAAGGCTGAGCGCGCCAGCTGTATAAGCCCTAACAGCTTTTCAGCCAGGCTCTACCAGAAAGAAACCATATGCGAATTCTGATCATCGGCGGCGGCATTGGCGGCCTGACGGCGGCGATCGCGCTGCGCCAGGCCGGCCTCGATACCACGGTGTTCGAGCGCGCCGCCGAGCTGCGCGAGATCGGCGCGGGCATTACGCTGTGGGCTAACGCGATCAAGGCGCTGGGCCAGCTCGGCCTGGCCGGCGAGATCATGGCGCTGGGGATGCCCGAGCTGCAGGGCAGCATCCGTAGCGCCGGCGGCCAGGTGCTCGCCCGGCTCGACAACGCCGCGCTGCGGGAGCAGTTTGGCGCGCCTAGCGTGGCGCTCCACCGCGCCGATCTGCAATCGACGCTGCTGGGCGCGCTGGGCCGCGAGCATGTCCAGCTGGGCCGGCAGCTCGTCCGCTTCGAGCAGGATGTTGCTGGAGTGACGGCCCACTTCGCCGACGGCAGCAGCGCGCGCGGCGACGCGCTCGTCGGCGCCGACGGACTGCACTCGTCCGTGCGCGCCCAGCTGCACGGCCACCGGCCGCCGATCTACGCCGGCTACACTGCCTGGCGCGCGGTGGTGCCGTTCGACCATGCACGGCTGGCGGCGGGCGAAAGCTGGGGCCGTGGCATGCGCTTCGGCCAGGTTGCCCTGGCGCGCGGCCAGGTCTACTGGTTCGCCGCCAAGAATACCCCGCCGGGCGAGCGCAGCCCCGCCGGCGAGAAGGCCGCGCTGCTGGCGCTGTTTCGCGGCTGGCACGCGCCGATCGAGCAGCTGATCGCCGCGGCCGACGAGGCGCAGATCCTGCGCAACGATATTTTCGACCGGCCGCCGCTCGAGCACTGGGGCGCCGGCCGCGTCACGCTGCTGGGCGACGCCGCCCACCCCATGACGCCGAATCTCGGCCAGGGCGCCTGCCAGGCGATCGAGGATGCGCTGGTGCTGGCGAAGATGCTGCGCGGCCAGCCCAACCCGCTCTACGCGCTGCGCGAGTACGAGTCGCGCCGGATCGGCCGCACCGCCTGGCTGGTGGCCCAGTCGCGGCGCGTTGGCGCCGTGGGCCAGTGGCAGGGCCCGCTGGCGGTGCGCCTGCGCGAGCTTGCGGCGCGCTACCTGCTGCCGGCCGTCCAGTCGCGCCAGCTGCGCGCCATCCTCAGCCACGAGGTGTAGCTCGGGCGGCTGGGGAAATACAACTAGGACGTACGCAGTTGGCGCGCTCAGCCTTCGGCAGAGCGGTACTCTTCTCCGTCTCGTGTGCGGTTTTTCTGCGCGGAGCGCGGAAAATGGACACAGAAGGTGAACAAGTACCATGCTGCCGCAGGCTCAATCTCCCCCCTTCGGGAAACCGAATCACGCAAGTGCATAACTCCTAACAACCATAACAAAGACACCAAGATTCAGCCGAATCTTGGTGTCTTTGCGTTTTGGTGGTAAAAATTAAAGCTTCACGATCCCAGCCTGCGCCAGCGCGCCTAACGCGATCGCCAGCCCCGCCAGCGTCACGAAGCCGGCGCTGGCCACCGGCAGCGCGCGCAGCAGCCGTCCATCGGTTGGGAAGCGCTCGAACAGCCGCCGCGCGTACACCAGCAGCAGCCCAATTCCCGTCAGCACCCCGGCCAGCCCTACGCTGAACGCGACGATCAGCAGCATGCCGAAGGCGACCCGGTGCAGCGCGATTGCGCTCAGCAGCACCACTAGCGCCGAGGGGCACGGCAGCAGCCCGCCCGATATGCCTAGTGCCAGCAGGCCGCGCCACGTCACCGGCTGGCCGTCGGCGCCGGGCGGCATGTGGTTGTGGCCGTGCGGCCCGTGGTCGTGGTCATGCGGCCCGTGGTCGTGGTCGTGGTCGTGCGGCCCGTGGCTGTGGTCGTGGTCGTGCGGCCCGTGGTCGTGCGGCCCGTGGTCGTGGCCGTGGTCGTGCGGCCCGTGGCTGTGGTCGTGGTCGTGCGGCCCGTGGTCGTGGTCGTGGTCGTGAATAAATTGAAGCCGGCTTGTACTCAGCGCCCTACCGCTGTGGCGGCGCCGTAGCAGCCCGCCCAGCCGGCTGCGGAACAGCATCAGCCCAATGCCAACCACCAGCACGCCGCTGATGAATTCGAGCCAAGGGTACAGCTGCTCGGGCAGCACATAGTTCGAGATCCACAGCGTCACAAAGCCCAGCGCGAACACGCCGGCGGTGTGCGTGATCGTGGTGGTGAGCCCCAAAAACACCGCGTGGCGGGCGGTGCCGCGCGCGCCCACCAGGTAGGCCGCCACGATCGTCTTGCCGTGGCCGGGCGTGAGCGCGTGGCCCGCGCCCAGCAGCAGCGCCAGCAGCAGCGCCAGCGCAACCACTGCAGGCGTCAGCTCGCGCGTGGCGATTAGGCTGGCGAACTGGTCGGGCACCCGCGCGCCGGCCGGCTGCGCCGCGCCATCCAGCTGCCGCGCGGCATTGCCGCCCGGCGCGCCAAACGTGGCAGTGGCGCGCGCCTCGCGCACATTCAGCGGGCTGCTGAGCATGTCCTGCGGGTAGCTGCGCAGCTCGTCGCTCTGATCTTGCGCCGGCGCGCTCGCGTCGCTGAGCGCCACGCCATCGCCTGCGCGCAGCACGATCTCGCGCCAGCCGATCCGCTCGGCGAAGTTGCCGTCGCTGTAGGCCAGCGCCAGCGGCTGGGCCGCGCCATCCAGCGCCGCCGTGAGGTCGAGCTGGATGCGCAGCGTCGGCAGCCCGCCCTGGCCTTCGGGGAAGCTCAGCGCCTGCGCGGCCGGCCGCAGCGCCAGCGCCTGGCCGTTCGCGCTCAGGCTCAGGCCGGCCAGCAGCGCCGGCACCTGCCGCGCCAGGTAGGCGTCGCGCTCGGCTGCGTCGACCTGGCCGTCGGCGTTGGCGTCGATCGCCTGGCGCTCCTGAAACGCTGGTATCTCGGCCATGTCTACCAGGTAGCGCAGCTGCACAGCGTCGCGCCCGATCTCCAGCCGGCTGTACTGGTTCACGGTGAAATTGCCGAGCGGGTGGGCCTCGGCGCGCGCGGGCGCCAGCAGCAGCAGCAGCGCGAGCGCCGGCAGCAGCGAGCAGAGCCATCGTCTCATCATATTCCTCGTTTCTACAGTGCCTGGCGCATCGGGCGTGTTCGGCTATTTGAACCTACGCGGTAGACGGTTTTTGCCTGCGGCAGCATGGTACTCGCTCTTTTTCTGTGTTCGGTTTTTCCGTGCTATGTACGGAAAAACCGAACACAATTGGTAGAAAGTACCGCTCTGCCGCCTGTCCTGAGTGGCAACAAAGGGAAGGCGGAAGCTCGCTTGATGCGCGTCGCCGCGTAAGTCCTATTATTTGCTCGCCGCGCGCTCGAGCAGGGCCAGCGCCTGGCGGGCCTGCGGCGCAAACAGCGGCGAGAAATTCGGGTTGAGCGCCAGCGCCTGGTCGAGCCGCTGGCGCGCGGCGGCAGCGTCGCCACTCGCCTGCGCGATCATGCCGGCGTGGAACAGCATCAGCGCGTCCTGCGAGCCAAGCCGCAGCGCCTCGTCGGCGTAGCGCCGCGCCTCGGCCGGCTGCCCGGCCCTGAACAGCACCCAGGCCAGCGTGTCGGCGGCCTTGACGCTTGGGCGCCGCGCGTAGGCCGCGCGCGCCAGGTCGAGCGTCGCGCCGGGGTTGCTGCCGTGGTCGGCGTCGAACAGCGCCAGCTCGAGGTCGGTGTCGACGCCATTGGCCTTGAACAGCTGCTCCATCGCGCGCACCAGCTCGTACTGCTTGGCAGCGTCGGCGGCGCGCCCCTGCGACTCGTACAGCTCGCCCAGGCCGATCACGAACTCGGGCAGTGGCATACGCGCAATCGCCCGCTGGTACAGCGCGGCGGCCTCGGCGGTGTTGCCCTGGGCCGCGCGCACTCGCGCCATGCCGGCCAGCGCGTGCACGTAGTCGGGCAGCAGCGCCAGCGTCGCCTGGTATTGCCGCTCGGCCGCGGCCAGGTCGCCTTTGCCGAACAGCAGGTTGCCGAGCTGCACGCGCACCCAGGCGCTATTCTCGGTGGACGGGCCGCCGGCCTGCACTGCCTCCTGCATCATCTCGATCGCGCCGTCCAGGTCGCCGTGCAGCTCGCGGGCGTACGACACCCGGCTGAACGAGCTGAGATCCGGCCGCATGTCGATCATGGTCTGCAGCGTGGCGATCGCCTGGTCGTACATCCCCAGCTCGGTCTGCGCGTCGGCGATCACGCCATACACGCGCGGCACGGAGGGGTTCAGGTCGCGCGCCCGTGCGCCAAACGCGAGCGCGTCGTGGAACTGGTGGCGCGCGTTGGCCAGCGTGCCGGCCACAATCAGCGCGTCGACATTCTGCGGGTCGCGGGCCAGCGCCGCGTCGGCGACGGCCTGGGCTTTGCCGTAGAACGTCGGGTCGCCGGTGTCGCGCGCTTTCTGCAAGTACGCCGCGCCGAGCACCGCGTAGCTCTGCACGTCGTCGGGGCTGGCCTTCACGCGCTGCTGGTAATCCCAGATCAGCTGGTCGGTCTTGTCGACCGGGCGCTGCTGCGCAGCGGCGGCCAGCTGCCGGGCGGCCAGCGCCGGCGCCTGCGCCGGCCGGGCGCGCCACGCGCCATAGGCCGCGCCGGCGCCTACCAGCGCCACCGCGAGCCCTAGCACGATCAGCTTGATGGATGGGATCCGCATCGTGTTCTCCTTTTCGTGTTGTGGCGCTGCGAGCCTCGCCTTTGCCGCCCCGAGCGCTGCTGCCTGCTCTGGGCGAGCACACGGCTCGCCCTTACGGCCCCGAGCGCTGCTGCCTGCCCTTCCGCGCCACGAGGCATGCGCCACAGGCGCTCCGCACGGGCTGGCCTGCTTTTACAGGGCCTGGGCGAAGCCCCAGCGGGGAGGCAAGGGGCGAGTGACCGCCCCTTGCCGCGGGGCGCGGGGGCGCGAAGCTCCCGCGCGCAAGCACCTACTTGATCGGCGGCGTCGTGCTGCTGCCCACCACGCCGTGCGTATTCTCGTAGCCACGTTGCGGCGTGCCGACATACGGGAACGTTGGCAGGAACGGCTTGTCGTTGGCGTTCACGCCGTCGCCCACCGCGTTGTTCGGGCTATTGTTCGGCAGGCCGAACAGCGAGTTCAGCAGCGTGCCGTAGCCGTCGGCCACCGCGCGCAGCTCGATATCGGTGATGTCGTCCTCGAGGCGGCGGCCGTTCGGGAAGCCGGCCAGGTCGCCATTCAGCACGCCCAGCGGGTCGCCCTTGCCAACCTCGGCGGTTGGCGCGATCGCCACGTTCAGGCGCAGCAGGTCGGCCGGGGTGCTGCCGGTGTAGTTCAGGTTCTTGCCGCCCGGCAGCGGCACGCCGGTCAGCAGGATGAGCGAGAGGTCGGTGCGGCCGGTGGTGCGGGCCGGCTTGCCGCCCAGCGACACGATCGCGCTGCCGTAGAGCGTGTTCACGATCCCGGCCAGCTCGGGGTTCTCGTAGTACTTCACGAACTGCTTGTCCTGCGAGGGGTCGCTGGCGTTCCAGTAGTCCTTCTTGCCCAGCGGGATGATCACCTCGTTGATCAGCGGGTTGCCCAGGCGCGACACCTGCACATACTTGCCCGAGCTGCGCTGCGTGCCGTCGTCGCGCAGCACGCGCCGGCTCATGCGGCTGGCGCTGGCGTAGATGCCGATTACCGCGTTCGGGTCATCGCTGTTCTTGGGCGTCTTGCCATTGCGCGTTAGGTCTTTGCTGGGTACCTGGATGGCGATCGTGTGGGTGTTGTAGCCGCCCACGCCATCAATGCCAGGGCCGGCGTCGAGCGGCACCAGGTGCGCCGGGTTGAACGGCCGCAGACCACCCAGGTCGAAGATCGAGCCCAGGTCGACGAAGAACGGGTCGTCGCGCTGGCCGGCGAACACGGTCACGTTATCCTGGATCTTGCGCACGGCGGCGGAGGCCAGCGCCTCGTAGTTCGGCGTCGAGCGCGGGCCGACATTGACTGGCGGCGTGGGGATGTTGCTGCCGATCTTGTCGGCCTTGCCGTTCTTAACGCGCGTCACGTCGTAGAACTGCGGCGTGTTCCAGTTCTTGTCGTCGAGCGAGGCGATCGGGCCGGTGGCGTACAGGAAGGTGTTCGGGTTGCGCAGGCGCGTGTTGAAGCGGAACTGGTAGGCGATGTCTTCCTTGCCGTCGCCGGTGTTGTCGATCTTGATCTCGTACAGCACGTCGTCGTCGAATGCGGCGAAGTTCGGGCCGCCGGCCGGCTCTTCCAGCGGGATGTAGTTGGCGATGATCGTGACCGTATCGGGCTTGTCGGGGCTGACGAACGCGTACAGGTCGGTGTTGTCGGCCGCCGGGTCCTTGCTGATCAGCGGCGCCTCGCGGTGACTCGACGCCATGGTTCCGGCCGGCGCCAGCGCCAGCAGCATCGCGGCGATACCCATAAGCGCGGCGATCGAGAGAATAACCTTACGTTTCACGTTCCAGTACTCCTTGCTGCGATTCGTAGTTATCGGGCCAGTTTGAGTAGAAGTATTGCCTCGATCCTCCTCCTTCTTCCGATCACCCCCTTTCGCGCTGAACGACACATGTTTCCGATTTTATGGCAAAGCGGTGGCCTGACTGCACAATGGCAGCCTTTTATGCGCACGGCAAAGCTCTGGTGCAACCACCAGCGTAGTACGCTTTCCGCGCCAGCTATATCGCCGTTATCTGTGAGATTGTGTCGCTCTGATATGAAATACGAAGAAACTATACGTTTGGATGTATAGACATGTAATTTTTACGGAAAATATACAAATACTGGGTTCGACATCGCATGATTCGGGGGCATTATCGAGCGGGCGCAAGATCGCCGCGAAATTCAGCCGCTGTAGGGGCCGATTAGGACTCGCGCAAGAGTGCGCTACGAAGCAGGCGCTACACTAGCGCCATCGAACGAGCCCAAGAATGCTGCCTACCCATAGTAACCGCCGTTTTTGCCAGGATGTCGGCATCGCCGCGCGGGCGCGACACGCAGAAAGGCAGGAATTCCATGCAGAATGCGGTAGCAATTGCCCCAACAATCAGCCGCAGAGAAGGGAAACAACGCGTGGAACCAACCCGTACTTCGAGTACGCCTCGGGCGCCGCTGGCTGGCGCGCCATCCGATGAGGAGCTGATCGCGCGGGTGTGCTGGCGCGAGGAGCCGGCGCTGGGCGCGATCTACGACCGCTATCACCGCTTGATCTTTACGATCGCGCTGCGGATCGTCGGCGACCGCGACCTGGCCGAAGAGGTGGTGCAGGATGTCTTTCAGGCGGTGTGGCTGTCGGCGGGTAGCTTCCAGCCTAACGGTAGCCTTTCGGCCTGGCTGGTGGGCATTACGCGCCACCGCGCGATCGATGCTACCCGCTCGCGGCGCTTCCGCGCCCGCGCCCGCGAAGACATGCTCGACGACGACCGCCTGGTGGGTGTGGCCGCTGCCGACGCGTCGGCCGATGGGCTGCTGCTGCGCGCGGTGGTGCGCGCGGCGCTGGCCGAGCTGCCGGCCTCGCAGCGCCAGGCGATCGAGCTGGGCTACTATGGCGGGCTGACGCACGCCGAGATCGCTACGCGCCTGGGCGAGCCGGTCGGCACGATTAAATCGCGCATGCGCATGGGCCTGATGAAGCTGCGCGAGCTGCTGAAGGCTGAAGAGTAGCGGGGCAGGGCCTTGTGTTGCCTGAGCTGAGATAGCCGCACGGGCGCGATATATCGCGCCCGTGCCATCGGCCGGAGTGTGCCGGTAGCGCGTGGCCTAGCGCTCGGCGAAGCGCCCCGATACGCTCAGCACCTCGCCGCTCGCGGCGCGCCCGCGCAGCTCGCTGATCAGCGCATCGACTTTCTCGGGGGTATCGAGGTTGCGGTAGTATTCGAGGTTGGCCTGCAGCATCGGCGCGCGGTCGCAGTCGGCCAGGCACTTCACGCGCTGTAGCGTAAACGTGCCGTCGCCGGTGGTCTGGTTCACGCCAATCCCCAGCTTCGACTCAAGCGTGGCCACCAGCTGCTCGGCGCCCAGGAAGCAGCACGGCACGTCGTCGCATACCTGCAGCACCCACTTGCCCACCGGCTTATCGTAGAACAGCGTGTAGAAGCCGACCACCTCGAACACGTCGGTGGGCGGCAGCTCGAGGATGCCCGCCACCTCGCGGATGGCCGCGTCGTCGAGGTGCCCGTAGGCATCCTGGGCGACATACAGCAGCGGCAGCACCGCGCTGCGGCGGTTGGCATAGCGCGCCAGAATGGCGTCGATCTCGGGGCCGTGGTTGTCACGCAAAGCCATACTTTTATCCTAGCATTGAAGACAATATGCGTTACGGATTGGCAAGTTGCAGCTTCCAGGCTAGCAGGTTGATAACCTTCGAACTTGCGAACCTTCAAACCTGCGAACTCGCTACCGGTCGACCTCGCCGAGAACCGGGTCCATCGAGGCGATCAGCGCCACCAGGTCGGCTACCAGGCGGCCCTTGGCGGTGTGCGGCAGCGCCTGCAGGTTGATAAACGAGGGCGCGCGGAAGTGCACGCGGTACGGCTTCGGGCTGCCGTCGCTGACGATATAGGTACCCAGCTCGCCGCGCGGCGACTCAATGCCCACGTACGCGTCGCCGACCGGCGGCTTGAAGCCTTCGGTCCACAGCTTGAAGTGGTGGATCAGCGACTCCATGCTGTGGGTGATCTCGCTCTTCGGCGGCGGCGAGATCTTGCGGTCGGTGGTGGTGAACGGGCCGGGGCCAAGCTCTTGCAGCCGCCGCAGCCCCTGGCGGCAGATCTTCACGCTCTCGCGCATCTCGGCCATGCGCACCAGGTAGCGGTCGTAGATATCGCCGTTTTTGGCGATCGGGATGTCGAAGTCGTACAGCTCATAGCTGCTGTAGGGCATGTCGCGGCGCAGATCCCACGGGATGCCGGCGGCGCGCAGCATTGGCCCGCTGATGCCGTACGCGATCGCCGCGTCGGCGTCGATCACGCCCACGCCCACGGTTCGCTCGAGCCACACCGGGTTGCCGGTCAGCAGGTTCTCGTACTCATCGACCGCGCCGGGCATGATGTTCAGGAACGCCTCGACCGTCGCCACGAAGTCGTCGGGCAGGTCGTAGGCGAGGCCGCCCACGCGGAAGTAGCTGGTCATCAGGCGCGCGCCCGACACCAGCTCGAAGATATCGAGGATCTGCTCGCGCTCGCGGAAGGCGTACAGGAACACGCTCATGGCCGAAAGGTCGAGCGCGTGGGTGCCGAGCCACACCAGGTGGCTGGCGATGCGCTGCAGCTCGGTCAGGATCACCCGCGCCGTCTGGGCGCGCGCCGGGATCTCGCAGTTCAGCAGCTTCTCGACGGCCAGCACATAGCTCAGGTTGTTCGAGAGCGGCGCCAGGTAGTCCATGCGGTCGGTCAGCACCACCGCCTTCTGGTACGTCTTGCTCTCCATGGTCTTCTCGATGCCGGTGTGCAGGAAGCCGACATCGGGCGCCACGTTGACCACCGTTTCGCCGTCGAGCTCGACCACCAGGCGCAGCACGCCGTGGGTGCTGGGATGGTGCGGCCCCATATTCAGCACCATCGTATCTTGCTGGCCCTCCATCGCCGGCTTGGTGATCTCGAGCGGCGAGGGCACGTGATATGGGTACTGCGCCAGCGTTGGCGGCTCGGCAATTGCTGTCATATGGCTTCCTCCGACAAACGACGAACGACGAACAACAAACGACTGAAGGCAATCGTTGGTCGTTGGTCATTGGTCGTTGGTCATTCTTTGGCGAACGGCTTGTGGGCGTAGATCTGATCCTGGTTGAAGCTGAACGCGACTTCCTCGCCGCCCAGCGGCACGTCTTTGCGCTGCGGGTGGCCCTGCCAGTCGTCGGGCATCAGGATGCGCTGCAGGCCTGGGTGGCCGCTGAACGGGATCCCCAGCAGGTCGTACGTCTCGCGCTCCTGCCAGTTCGCGGTTGCCCACAGGCCGATGAGCGTCGGCACTGCCTCGCCGTCGTTCGCGCCAACCTTCAGGCATACGCGGTGGCGGTTGCTGTACGAGAGCAGGTGGTACACCACCTCGAAGCGTGGCGTGCGGCCCAGGTAGTCGACGCCGCAGAGGTTCTCGAGGAAGTTGTAGCGCAGCACCGAGTCGTCGCGCAGCGCGCGCGCTACGTCGACGATCGCGTCGCGCCGGACATAGATGCTCAGGTCACCGCGGTACTCAGCGGTGCGCTCGATCGCGTTGGGCAGCGCGGCGCGCAGCCGCTCGATCACCGTTGCGTTGTCCATAGTTCCTCAATAGTTTGCATGCGCCAGCATGGTACTTTTGCTGTGTTCGGTGTTTGTGCTCTGCAAGCGCAACCACCGAGAACAAAAATGATCAAGTAGTGCTCTGCCGGAGGCAGAAATTGCCCAAAAGCGCGGGTGAGCGCGTAGCGCGCCAGTGAACAGGCCTAGGCGTACACCTTTTCGCTCTTCTCGAGCGGGCGCACCTCGCCGGTGATACGCATGCGCTTGACCTTCTCGTGCAGCTGGATGATGCCGTCGATCAGCGCTTCCGGCCGCGGCGGGCAGCCGGCGACGTACACATCCACCGGGATGATCTCGTCGACGCCCTGAACGATCGCGTAGTTGTTGAACACGCCCGCACACGAGGCGCAGTCGCCCATCGCGATCACCCACTTCGGGTCGCTCATCTGATCGTAGAGCCGCCGCACCACCGGCGCCATCTTGCGCGACACGCGGCCCGCCACAATGATCAGGTCGGCCTGGCGCGGCGAGGCGCGGTTGATCTCCATGCCGAAGCGCGAAAGGTCGTAGTTCGCGGCCTGCGAGCCCATCATCTCGATCGCGCAGCAGGCCAGGCCGAACAGCAGCGGCCACATCGCGTTTGTACGCCCCCAGTTCACCACCGTCTCGAGCGAGGTGGTGACAATGCCCATGTCGCCGGCTTTCTCCTCTAATCCCATTCGAGTGCCCCTTTTTTCCAGATGTAGATAAAGCCGACCAGCAGGATAAGCATAAACAGGCCGATCTCGATCAGCCCAAACACGCCCAGCCGCTTGTACACCAGCGCGTAGGGGAAGAAGAAGATGACTTCGATATCGAACAAGATGAAGATCATCGCGACAAGGTTGAACTTGATCGGGAAGCGGCGCTGCGCCGAGCCGATCGGCTCCATGCCCGATTCGTACGGCATCAGCTTGCGCTTGGTCGGCCGCTGCGGGCCCAGCAGGCCCGAGGCTACGATCACAAACACGGCGATGAAGAGAGCTACCAGGAAGATGACTAGAATTGGTAAGTAGTCTGAGAGCATGGCTCGCGCTCCTTATGGCCGGGGAGCCGGCGCGGCAGGCGCTGTTCCTGGCCGGGCCGCGTTCGATCGAATAGCCCCGCTGCACTGGGATAGCATTCGCGCCCTGCATTATACCTTGTTTGGGGCTTGTGTCAAGAAGAACAATGTTTGAGATTCGGCGTCCCGATCGGCGGCGCGCCTGTGGCGGCATGCAAAACCGGCGCGGGCCTTGCCCGCGCCGGTCTGTCGGTGTGGTTGCCCGCCAGCGTGTGCTGGCGCGGGCTTACGCCCCGCCGTTCTTCTCGCTCTCGCCGCGCTCACCTTCGCCCACGCGGCGCAGGCTCAGGCCCATGCGCTGGCGCTGCTTGTCGAGGCTGATGATCTTGGCGGTGACCGTCTGGCCGGGCTGCAGCAGGTCGCGCGGTTGGGCCTGCGGGTCGACATCCAGCTCGCTGGCGTGGATCAGACCCTCGACCGCCTCTTCGATCTGCACGAACGCGCCGAACGGCGCCACGTTCGTCACCGGGCCGCTGACGATCTGGCCAAGGCTGTAGCGCTGGTCGATCGACTCCCACGGGTTCGACTGCAGCCGCCGCAGCGACAGGCCGATGCGCTCGCGGTCGGCGTCGATCTCGACCACCATCACCTTGACTTCCTGGCCCGGGCTCAGCACCTCGCGCGGGTGGTTCACGCGCTGCCACGACAGCTCGGAGATGTGCGCCAGTCCGTCGGCGCCGCCCAAGTCGATGAACGCGCCGAAGTTGGTGAGCTGGTTGACGCGGCCGGTCAGGATGTCGCCGGGCTGCAGCTCGGTGAGCAGCCGGTGCTTCTGGGCCTTGCGCCACTCCTGCGTCGCGCTGCGCTCCGAGAGCACCAGGCGGTTGCGCTCGCGATCGACCTCGATCACCTTCAGCGGGATCGTCTGGCCGACCATGCGCTGCAGCGCCTGCTGCCGCTCTTCCGAGGCGGTGCGGCCGTGCAGCTGGGCCACCTGCGAGGCCGGCACAAAGCCGCGGATGCGGTTGAACTGCACCAGCAGGCCACCCTTGTTGTAGCCGATCACCTGGCCCTGGATAATGCCGCCCTCGCCCTGCAGGCGCCCGGCCTCTTCCCAATCTTTCGCGACCTGCACCATCGTGAGCGAGAGCACCAGGTCGCCTTCTTTGTTCTCGGGATCCTGTACATACACCTGGATCGGCGCGCCGACCCGCAGCGTGCTCAGGTATTCGTCGCCCATCGCGCGCAGATCCTGCTGCGGGATCACGCCCTCGCGCTTGGTGCCGATCGATACCAGCACGCCATTATCTTCGATCTGCATTACTACGCCGTCGCGCAGCTCGCCGCGCTGCGGCCGGGCATAATCGTACTCGTCGAGTAGCTGGGTCCAGTCAAGATCTTCAACATCAAACTTGTCGCTGTTGCTGGTAGACAAGGTCATGGAACAATACCTCCGGGAATTTGAATTGATAGTACCTGCCGCCCGCCTCTGCGCGCAGATCCGATAGCATCCCTTCGCAATGCGGTAGGGCAACGGTGGAAGGCACAATGCGATGAAACGCCGAACCATGAGGGATCGGACATGATGCTGCTGCGCCCGGTGCCGGTGCCTGCGAAGGCTCCGCGCTGGCCGGCTGGCTCCTGGAGGCTCGGCGTTCTTGCGTTCGAGTGCGGGAGGTAAGCCGCTAGCGGAGTGGTTTAACTTTTTACACCGCGCGCATTATACTCCGGAGGCTTTGGGCTGTCAAATAGTTGCGCTTGGGCAGCGCATACCCTATACTGCCCGCGAAGTGTTGAGGGTTGCGCAGCCGTATGCGGCCCACCTTCGGCAGCTGTCCGAGCAGCAGAGCAGCCATGAGCATTATCTTTGTCTTTATCGACGGCGTGGGCCTTGCGCCGGCCGGCCCCGATAACCCGCTCGCCAGCGCCGATACGCCGGCGCTGCACGCGCTGCTGGGCGGCCCGCTGGCGCTCGAGGCGGCCAGCGGCCTGCGCGCGGGCACTGCTGGCCCTTCGCCTTTGCCCGCCCGCGCGCTTCTCTTCAAGCCGATCGACGCGACGCTGGGCTTGCCGGGCCTGCCGCAAAGCGGCACTGGCCATGTGGCGCTGCTGGCCGGCGTCAACGCCCCTGCGCTCCACGGCCGCCACCAGCCGCACTTTCCGCCAGTGGCGCTGCGCCCGCTGCTGGCCGATCAAAGTATCTTCCGGCGCACCGTGGCGCGCGGCCGCCGCGCGACGTTCGCCAACCCGTTCGGCCCCGGCTACTGGCAGGCGCTCGCCGCCCGGCGCATCCGCAAGTCGGCCAGCGTGATCGCCGCCGAGGGCGCCGGCCTGCGCTTTCGCGATGGCGACGACTTGCGCGCCGGCAGGGCGGTGTCGTGGGATGTGACCAACGCGGCCATGCGTGAGCGCGAGCCGGGCAGCGGCATCCCGCTGGTGTCGCCTGGGCAGGCCGGCGCCAACCTGGCCGGGCTTGCGCGCGACCATGAGCTGGTGTTCTACGAGAGCTTTCTGCCGGACCTGGCCGGGCACGGCAGGTTGGCTGCCGGCGACCTGCCGCCGGTGGCTGGCGGCTCGCCGGTTGAGCGGCAGATCCGCGCGGTCATGGCGCTGCTCGACGGGCTGATCGGCGGCGTGCTGGCGGCGCTGCGGCCCGCCGACAGCTTGCTGATCACCAGCGACCATGGCAATGTCGAGAGCGTAGCGGCGCCGGCGCATACCCGCAACCCCGTGCCGCTGCTGGTGGCCGGGCCGGCGGCCGCAGCCTTCGCCGGGGTGGAAGATATTGCGGGTGTGGCCGGGGCGATCATGGCCGCGCTGTGAGGAAGGGTTATGCGACAGGTCGGCGTGCTCTACAATCCGTTTTCCGAGGCCTCGACGCGCGTCTCGGTTGAGGTGGCCGGCTGGCTGAACAGCCGCGGCATCCGTGTGTGGCGCGGCGTCTCGCACGAGGGCCGCGAGGAGCCGCGTGTGCTCGAAGGGCTCGATCTGCTGATCGCCCTGGGCGGCGACGGCACGGTGCTGCGCGCGGCGCGGCTGGCCATCCCACACCGCGTCCCCGTGCTGCCGGTGGCGCTCGGCCGGCTCAGCTTCATGGCCGAGCTGCAGCCCGAGGAGCTGATGGGCGGCTTGGAGCTGCTGCTCGGCGGCGGCGGCTGGCACGACGATCGCACTCTGATCGAGGCGACCATTCGGCACGATGGCCACGGCGAGCCCGAGCAGATCCTGGCGCTGAACGAGATCCTGGTGGCGCGCGGCGAGATCAACCGCGTGGTGGCGATCGACGTTGAGATCTACGACGCGCCGCTCACCACCTACCATGCCGACGGGATCATCGCCGCAACTGCCACTGGCTCGACGGCCTACGCGCTGGCGGCGGGCGGCCCGATTGTCGACCCGCGATCGCACGCGCTGGTGCTGGTGCCAATTGCCGCGCACCTTACGAATATTCCCTCGCTGGTGCTGCACGAAGACGCGCTCGTTCGCCTGCGGCTGCGCAGCCGCCACGCCGCAGCGTTCTCGGCCGATGGCCGCGAGAGCGTGCCGCTGCACGAGGGCGACGTGGTCGAGATCCGCCGGGCGCCGCTCACCTGCGTGTTTGCGCGGGTGCATCCGCCCAGCACCTTCTATGCGCGGCTGACGCAGCGGCTGCGGCGCGATACCTAGCTACCCGTGCGCGGTCAGCAGCGCCACCAGCCCGACGGCCGCCGCCGATAGCTCGCGGCCGGCGCGCCGCGCGTAGTTGTAGGTGCGGGCGTCGTCGGCGTTGCGCAGCGCCAGCGCCCGCAGGGTGCCCATCGCAACCTCGCGCTCGACCGCGATCTCCTGCACCAGCGCTACGCCCAGGCCGGCCTCGACGCTGCGCTTGATCGCTTCGGTTTCACCCAGCAGAATCACGTCGTCGCCGGCGAGCGTGGGCGCGCCCAGCAGCCGCTCGACGCTGGCATGCAGCGCCGAGCCCGGCTCGCGCGTCAGCAGCACCCGGCCGCGCAGCTCGTCGAGCGCCACCTCGCTGCGCGCGGCCCACGGGTCGTCGGCCGCTACGATCAGCACCAGCCGATCGTGCATGAATGGCGTGATGATCAGCTTGGGGTGCTCGGCCGGCGAGCCGACCAGCGCCAGCTCGACTGCGTCGTTGGCCACCTGCTCGAGCAGCTCGGCGGTGTTGCCAACGCTGATGCGCACCAGCCGGCTGGGGTAGCGTACGCGGTAGTTGCCAAGCAAGCCGGGCAGCAGGTAGGTGGCCAGCGTGTGCCCCGCGCCCAGTCGCAGCGTGCGGTCGGCCAGCCCGGCGGCGGCGCGCGCGGCCTCGCCGCCGGCGTCGGCCAGCGCCAGGATCTGCTCGGCATACGGCAGCAGCGCCTCGCCGGCCGGCGTGAGCTTCAGCCTGCGCGGCAGCCGCTCGATCAGCGGCGCGCCGACCTGGGCTTCGAGCGTGGCCAGCTGCTGCGATACCGTCGGCTGCGCCAGGTAAAGCAGCTCGGCTGCGCGCGTGAAGTTGCCGACGCGCGCCACGGTCGCGAAGATCCGCAGCTTTGAGATGTCCATCGGCCCTGCCTGTGCTATTGATTCTATCTATCGAAAAGATTAGAAATATCAGTTTGAATTATAGTACCGGGTCTTCTATACTTTGTCCAGCACAGGGAAATAATCTGCGGTTTGGCCGTTTCGGTTTCGCCGAAATCGCTAAACCGCGCCACATAGCAGACAGGAGCAAGCACTATGGAATCCGATGTGGTCAAGCAGCGCGTGCAGGCGCAGTTCGGCGCGGCGGCCGAGCGCTACGTGACGAGCGCGAGCCACGCGCACGGCGACGACCTGGCGCGCATGGTCGAGCTGGCCCGGCCACGCGGCGACGAGCGTCTGCTCGATATTGCGACTGGCGGCGGGCATACCGCGCTGGCGTTCGCGCCGTACGTGCGCGAGGTGCTGGCCAGCGATCTGACGCCGGCGATGCTGGCGGCGGCCGAGCAGTTTGTGCGCGGGCGCGGCGCGGCGAATGTGCGTTTCGAGCTGGCCGACGCCGAGGCGCTGCCGTTCGACGACGCGAGCTTCGAGATCGTCACTACGCGTATCGCGCCGCACCACTTCCCCAACCCCGAGCGCTATGTGCGCGAGGTGGCGCGCGTGCTGCGGCCCGGCGGCAGCTTTGTGCTGAACGACAACATGGCCCCCGAAGATCCGGCGCTCGACGCGTTCATGAACCGCTTCGAGCAGTGGCGCGACCCGAGCCACGTGCGCGCGTACAGGATGAGCGAGTGGCTTGGCTGGCTTGCGGCGGCGGGCCTGCGCGCCGAGCCTGCCGACCCGCTGGCCGCCAAGTCGTTCGCGTTCGCGCCGTGGGCCGAGCGCATGGCTATGCCCGCCGCCGAGCGCGCCGCGCTCGAGGCCTGGCTGATCGCCGCGCCGGAGGCTTGCCGCGCGGCCTTCGAGGTGCGCGCGGCCGAGGGGCGCGTCGTGTCGATCGCGACGATGTATGCGATCGTGCTGGCGCGCAAGCCGTAGCGCGCCGCTAAGCCGGCCGGAAGCACGCACGCGCCGCTGTACACTCGGTACAGCGGCGCGTGTGGTTGGTGCGATGCCTGGGGCTACTTCCCGGTGTTTTCGCGGCCCCACGCTGCTTGCGTGTTGCGCACCGCCGCCGGGCCGGCGCTCTCGTCGAGCGACACCTCTTCGCCAGCCAGGTCCTTCACCACCAGCATCGGCAGCAGCTTGCTGATGTCGACGACAAGCGGCGTGAGCTCTTTCAGGCTTGCCACCGCCATGTTCGCGATGCCGGTGTGCTTCAGCGCCAGGCCGGTGGTGTGCAGCATGGTGTAGCCGACCGAGGCCAGGCTCAGCGCGGTGTAGTCGTCGCGCAGCATCTTCGATACCGGGTCGTGCCGCACTTTGTCGTACAGCCCGGCCGCCACGCCGGCGACAGCGCTTAGCGTCTCTTTCACCGGGCCGCTGGCCTCGCCGCCGACGCTGGCAAGCTGCTGCTGCAGGCCATCGACTTGCGCCGTCAGCGTGCGCTTGATCGTGCCGACCAGCTGGCGCGCGCCGGGGTAGGTGTCGAGTCGCTCGTCGTTCAGCTGGCGCTCGACCGCCTCGACAATATGCTTGTCGAGCGCGATCATGTCGCTCACATATTGCTGGAGAATGTCCTTGTTATCGCGCATTGCTTGGCTCCCTTTCTTCTCGCGGCTGTGCCGCAGCTTTGCGGTTACGCCAAGAAACATAGCAAGCGCTATGCCAAGCATTTGCACGGATTTTGAACAGGATCAGTGCTCGGCCATATGTGCGCTATCGGCCAGCGCGGTCGTGTCAGTGGCGAGGGAGTCGGCCTCAGGCGGCTCGGTGGTCTGGGCCGAAAGCGCGGCGGCCAGCACTTCTTCTACCCGGTCGGCGAGCACAAACGTCAGCTCGCGGCGCACCTCGCCGGGGATCTCGTCGAGGTCGGTCTCGTTGCGCTTGGGCAGAATGATCGTGCGCAGGCCGGCGCGGTGGCCGGCAAGCACTTTTTCCTTGACGCCGCCGATTGGCAGCACCTTGCCGCGCAGGGTGATCTCGCCGGTCATGGCCACGCTGTCGCGCACCGGCCGGCCGCTGAGCAGCGACACCAGCGCGGTGGCCATGGCGACCCCGGCCGAAGGCCCGTCTTTGGGGATAGCGCCGGCCGGCACGTGCACGTGCAGGTCGCTGCGCTCGAAGAACTGCGGGTCGACGCCCAGGCGCGCGGCTTCGGCGCGCACATACGAGAGCGCGGCGCGCGCCGATTCGCGCATGACGTCGCCGAGCTGGCCGGTGAGTGTAAAGCCTTTCCCGCCGGGCATGCGCGTGGCTTCGATGAAGATAATATCGCCGCCCACCGGCGTCCACACCAGGCCAGTCACAATGCCGGGGCGGTCGATGCGCTCGGGCACCTCGGCGAAGAAGCGGCGGCGGCCAAGGTACTCGCGCGCCTTGTCGGCGTCGACGACGACGGGAAACAAAGGGCGCGGGACAAAGGACGAGGGCGACTGGTCGGCAGATGGAGCATGAACCAGTAGATCCGAGCTCCTTTCGTCGTTCGTCGGCGGTCTTTCGTTTTTCTTGGCGATCTGCACGGCGACCTTGCGGCAGATATTGGCGATCTCGCGCTCGAGGTTGCGCACGCCGGCCTCGCGGGTATACTCCTCGATCGCCACCGTCAGGGCCGCGTCGGTCACCTCGGCGTCGGCGTCGCCGAGCGCGTGCTCGGCGAGCTGCTCGGGCACGAGGTAGCGCCGGGCGATCTCGAGCTTCTGGCGCGCGGTGTAGCCCGAAAGCTGGATCACCTCCATGCGGTCGAGCAGCGGCGGCGGGATCGTCTGCAGTGTGTTGGCGGTGGCGATGAACAGCACCGGCGAGAGATCCCAGGCCACGTCGAGGTAGTGGTCGCGGAAGCTGGTGTTCTGCTCGGGGTCGAGCACCTCGAGCAGCGCCGACGACGGGTCGCCGCGAAAATCGGCCCCGAGCTTGTCGATCTCGTCGAGCATGAACACCGGGTTATTGACGGCGGCGCGGCGGATCGTCTGGATGATCGAGCCGGGCATTGCGCCGATGTAGGTGCGGCGGTGGCCGCGCACCTCGGCCTCGTCGCGCACGCCGCCGAGCGACAGGCGGATGAACTGGCGGCCCATGGCGCGCGCAATCGAGCGGCCGAGGCTGGTCTTGCCCACGCCGGGCGGCCCAACGAAGCACAGGATCGCGCCTTTGGGGTTGATCGCGTCTTCGCCCAGGCGCTCGCGGCGCAGCGCGCGCACGGCCAGGTACTCGAGAATGCGCCGCTTGATCTCCTCCAGGTCGTAGTGGTCCTCGTCGAGCACCTGCTGCGCGTGCGCGATGTCGAGCTGGTCGGCGCTGCGCGCTTGCCACGGCAGGGCCAGCAGGGTTTCGAGGTAGGTGCGGATGACGCCATACTCGGCGGCGGCGGGCGGCATCAGGGCCAGGCGCGCCACCTCGCGCTCGGCCTGGGCCTGGGCCTCGGCGCTCATGCCGGCGGCGGCGATCGCGTCGCGCAGGCGCGCCACCTCGGCCGCATTCTCGTCGCCCTCGCCAAGCTCTTCGCGAATGGCGCGCAGCTGCTCGCGCAGCAGGTACTCGCGCTGCGACTTATCGATGCCGCTCTGCACCTGCGACTGCAGGCGCTGGCCGAGCTGCAGCACCGACAGCTCGCGGGTGAGGATCTCTTGCAGGCGCGCGAGCTTGGCGCGCACACTGGGCAGCGCCAGCACCTCCTGGCGCTCGGCCACGCTGCTGCGGAACAGCAGCGACACTGCCAGCAGGTATGCCAGCCGGCGCGGGTCGTCTTCGTTGAAGATCTGCGTCTGCAGCTCTTCGCTGGTGTTAGGCAGAAGCTGGAGGATCTGCTGGGCCAGGCCCACCAGGTTGCGCATGAGCGCCTGTGTCTCGATATCGTCGCTGGTTTCGTCGGCCAGCACGCGCACGCGCGCGCGGATGTACGGCTCGGTCTGGAGGATCTCGACGATCTCGATCCGCTCGAGGCCCTGCACCGCCACGCGCAGGGTGTCGTCGGGCAGGCGCAGCAGGCGGTGCACCATGGCCGCCGTGCCGACCGGGAAGAAATCGTCGGCGCCGATGGCTTCGGGGCGCTCTTGCTCGCTGCGCAGCGCCACCAGGCCGATCATGCGCTCGCCCAGCACCGCGTCGTCGATCAGCCGGATCGACTGCGCCTGCCCCACCGCCAGTGGAATGACGGTCATGGGGTAGATCACCATGTTGAACAGCGGCAGGATCGCCAGCTCGTCGGGGATCGCGGGCGCGTGCGCCTCGTCGGGCTGCGGCTCGGGCGCGCCTGAATGATCGGCCTCGCTCATAGCGTGCTCCTTCTATCAGGAGCAGGCTTTGGCAGCTCGACGAACAGAAAGCCGTCGTCGTAGCGCGCCGACACGCGCTCGTGGTCGAACGGGCGGCCGAGAAACACCTCGACGGCGAAGGCGCCGTAGTTGATGCCGACCTGGTGGTAGCTCAGCGGGCGCTCGTCGTGGTGCTCGGGGCGGCGGCCCTCGATTCGCACGCCGCCGACGTCGAGCGTGATCGCGATCTCGGCCTCGCGCATGCCCGCCAGCTCGATGCGCACCACAAAGGCGTGGGCCGTCTCGTAGACATCGGCGGGCGGCTGCCAGATCTCCTTGTGGCGCGCCACCGCCAGCAGCGCGCCCGGCTGGGCCCACTGGCGTTGAAACGCGCGCTCGAGCTGCTGCTGAAGCCCGCGCTGATCGCGCCGGCTCAGCGGGCGGCGCAGGTATATCACGCGCTGCATCGCGGATTCCTCCTGGTCGGATGGTTCAGGCTCGGCATTATAGCATTGCGGATGAGCGCGTGGCAAGCGGGGGCTAGCCGCTCTGGCCGCCAAGCTCGCTGAAGCGCGCCGGCAGCAGGTCGCGGGTGATCTGGATGATCTCGTCGATCATGAACGGCTTGGCGAGGAAGTGCGAGACGCCGACCTGGCGCGCGGCGCGGCGCACCGGCGCGTCGTCGTAGGCGGTGAACAGGATGGTGGGCAGGTCGGCGACCTGGCTTTTCAGCAGGGCGATCATGGCAATGCCATTCATGCCGCGCAAATTGTAGTCGCTCAGCACCATGTCGTAGCGCTGGCGATCCCACAGCTCGACGCCCTCTTCGGCCGAGTACGCCTGGTCGAGCACGTGCGGCACGCCAAGCTGCTGCATGGCGATCGCGATCACGCGGGCGATGCTTCCATCGTCCTCGACCAGCAGGATGCGCAGCGGTGAGTTCGCCATATCGCTCGGGCCTTGCGCCGCAGTGGGCGTGTTTGTGTGATTGGATGAACATGGTACCATGGGCCAGGCGAAAATCAAGCGCACGGCGCTAGTTTCTTTCCGCCGCACGCAACAGCGAAGGAGGAACCGGGCATGCAGCTCGACTGGCAGGCGCGCGACTGGGCCAATGGCGCGCTGGCGATCACCACGCTCGACGCGCACGCGGCCGGCGAGCCGCTGCGGATCATCACCGGCGGGCTGCCCGAGCTGCCCGGCGCCAGCATCCTCGAGCGGCGGCGCTACATGCGCGAGCAGCTCGACCACGTGCGGCGCGCGCTGATGTGGGAGCCGCGCGGCCACTACGACATGTACGGCGCCGTGCTGACGCCGCCGGTGACGCCCGAGGCGCAGCTGGGCGTGCTGTTTTTGCACAACGAAGGCTACAGCACGATGTGCGGCCACGGCGTGATCGCGCTCGTCACCGCGCTGATCGAGAGCGGCGCCTGGCCGGCCAGCGGCGCGCGCACGCCGATCAACCTCGACACGCCGGCCGGCCTGGTGCGCGCCGCCGCGCACCTCGACGAGCGCGGGCATGTCGAGCAGGTGACGTTTCTGAACGTGCCGTCGTTTGTATACGCCCGCGACCTCGCGCTCGATGTGCCGGGCTATGGCGCGGTGACAGCCGACGTGGTGTTTGGCGGAGCGTTCTACGCGGTGCTGCCGGCCGAGCGGGTGGGCCTGCGCGTGGCGCCCGAGCACACGCGCGCGCTCGTGGCGGCCGGCGAAGCGGTGAAGCGCGCGGTCAACGCGGCGCTGGCCATCCGCCACCCGCACGAGCCCGACCTGGGCTTTCTGTACGGCACGATCTTCACCGACGCGCCCGAAGACCCGGCGCACCACAGCCGCAATATTTGCGTGTTCGCCAACGCCGAGGTCGATCGATCGCCCACCGGCACCGGCGTGTCGGCGCGGCTGGCGCTGCACCACGCGCGCGGCGAGATCGAAACTGGCCAGCTGATCGTAGTGGAAAGTATCCTGGGCCGGCGCAGCGTCTTCAGCGGCCGGGTCGCCGGCGTGGCTCGGGTAGGCGAATACCCCGCGGTGGTGCCCGAGATCGGCGGGCGCGGCGCGATCACTGGCCGGCACGAGTTTGTGATCAGCCCAAGCGATCCGCTGGGGCAGGGGTTTTTGGTATGAACGTTGCTGCTCTGGCCGCGTATGATCGACCTGTCGCTGGCACAAGGGCTTGAACACGAAGGTAACGCATGCGCCTGTTTCGCTCTCTCGCGCTCGGTATATTTCTGCTGTACCTAGCGCTGCTGCCCGGCTCGATGCTGGTGGTCGCGCTCGACCGCGTGCCCGCCTGGGGCGACTGGATGGGCGGCCTGCTGCTGCTGCTGCAGGGCGCGGCCGTGCTGAGCTGGCTGATCGGCCGCTATGGGCGGCGCGGCGCTCTGGCGGCCGTGCCGGTATTCCTGGTTGCCTGGGGCGTCGAGCACTTGGGCGTCACAACCGGCTTCCCGTTTGGCCGCTACGAGTACACCGCCACGCTGCAGCCGCAGTTCTTTGGCGTTGTGCCGCTGCCGATCGCCTGCGCGTGGCTGATGGTCGGCTTTGGCGCCTGGCAGCTGGCCGGCGGCGAGCGGGGTGCGCGCGCGCCCGGCCGCACCGCGCTGGTGGCGGCCACGCTGGTGCTGGCGCTCGATCTGCAGATCGAGACGGTGGCCACCCGCGTGAACTCGTACTGGGTGTGGTTCGACAGCGGGCCGTACTATGGCGTGCCGACGGCCAATTTCATTGCGTGGTGGCTGGTGGGCCTGGCGATAGCGCTGGCGATCCAGCGGTCGCTGCCGGGGCGGCAGGTGCCGGCGCTGGCCCGGCGCGGCTGGGCCGGCGAGCTGACGCGGATCATTCCGGCCGCGCTATACCTGCTGAACACGCTGATGTTCGCGGTGGTGAACCTGGCGCGCGGCTACCCGCTGGCTGGCATGCTCGGAGTGGTGACGCTGCTGGTGCTGGCGCTGTGGCGCGCCCAGCTGCGGCTGTACCTGCCGCCGCTGGTGGTGCACCCCGACGCATCC